>JAHJNP010000321.1 GCA_018820745.1 Gammaproteobacteria bacterium | reverse complement strand
TTCTGGCGCGCCATCCACAGGTTTTTCAGGGTCGGCGACAGGCTGCCGGAAATCGTGCAGCAGACGCAGCCGCCGGAGAGCAGCGCCAGCGGGCCGTCCATCTTCTGCAGCAGCTGATGGTCGAGCGCGATTTCGCCGAACTCGTTCATCAGGATGGCGGTGCGCGGCAGGGTGCGCACCAGGTGGTTCAATACGGTGGTTTTTCCGCTGCCCAGAAAACCGGTGAGCAGGGTGATGGGAAGTGGTGCATCCATCCCGGGCATCTCTTCAAATATCAGGCGCGCAGTTTTTCCTGCATCTCGTGACGCTCCTGCGCCTCGATCGAGTATTCGGCAGTGGGGCGCGCCAGCAGGCGCGGCAGGCCGATTGGGTCGCCGGTTTCCTCGCACCAGCCGTACTCGCCGCTTTCGATCCGTTTCAGGGCGGAATTGATTTTTTTCAGCTGTTTGCGTTCACGGTCGCGCACACGCTGTTCCAGCATGTGCTCCTCTTCCATCGAGGCGCGGTCGTTGGGGTCGGCGAAGTTCTCATTCTCCTTCAGGGCCGCACCGGTGTTGGCGGCATTGCTGAGCATTTCGTCGCGCATGGCTTCGAGGCGGCTGCGAAAGAATGCCAGCTGGTCCGCATTCATGTAGGCGGCAGCCGGCATTTTCAGCAGCGCGGCTTCGGTGAGGGGTTTGGATGAAGTGGGCATCGAGACGCTCCATGAGTCGGAATAAGGGCTAATTTACCGCCCGGACGTGCCGGTGCGAAGGGGCGCAGTCTGAACGTCATACGCCAAAGGTGCAAGTCCGGACCCGGGACCGATGCGTCGGGGCGTGACGGGCGCATCATGGGATTGGCCATTTGGCGGGTGCAGGCGGGTGCGGTGTGCCATCCGCCGCCGATTGGACGATAATTTCAAAATGGATTCGACCTTTGTTCAATCGTACTTCAGGTCGCGATTGAATCCACACATTTTGCGGGGTGACGGGATGAAAACCATCGGAGTCGGACTGGTATTGCTGCTGGGCGGGTGTGCGGGGCTGGGGTCGCCGGACCCGGCGTCGCCCCATTACGTCTATCCATCGGGCTGGACGGCGCAGCTCAATCGGCCGCTGACGATCGAGCCGGGCGCTGCCACGGTGCGCCTGCAATATGGCCGGATCGTGCCGCGCAACAGCGTGCAGGAGCACGATCCGTTCTGCGTGGTGGAGCTGAACACGGTGAGCGCCAGGCCGCAGACACTGCAGCCTGGGCGCTTCGAAGTGCTGCGGGTGACGCGTAGTGTGAGCCACATCGCCGCGGCGCCATCGCCGTTTGCCGGGTTCGCGTATGTCGGCGATGACGGTGGCCCCACCTTCCTCTATTACATCACCGAATTCCGGCTGCGCGATGCCACGCAAGCTGATCTTCGTGGCATGACCTGCGCCTGGAACCAGATGGCACCGGGCAACCGGTCGTTGATGCGCCATCTCACGCTGGATGAAATCCAGTCGGCACTGGGCGAGTGGATGCGGCTGATCCCGCCGGGCGCGCACAGATGAAGCCTGCCGACATCCGCATCCCTCCTGACACCCAGGTCAAGCTGAGCGACTGGGATGCCGACGATACCAATATCATCGGCAAGCCAAAATCCGATGCGCGCGAACGCCTGGACGAATATCGCGCGCGGCTGGAAACCCTGCAGGAGCTGCTGTACGCCGAAGGCAAGAACAAATTGCTGGTCGTATTGCAGGCGATGGACACTGCCGGCAAGGACTCCACCATCCGCCACGTGTTTCAGGGCGTCGACCCGCTGGGGGTGCGGGTGGCGGGCTTCAAGGCACCGACGCCGCACGAGCTGGCGCGGGATTACCTGTGGCGGGTGCATCACCATGTGCCGGGCAAGGGTGAAATCGCCATCTTCAACCGCTCGCACTACGAAGATGTGCTGATCACCCGCGTCAACGGCTGGATCGACGCCGCCGAATGCAAGCGCCGCTACCGCCAGATCAACGACTTCGAACGCATGCTGGCGGAAACCGGCACCACCATCCTCAAGTTCTACCTGCATATCTCAAAGGACGAGCAGAAGAAGCGCCTGGAAGCGCGCCGCGACGACCCGGAAAAGCAATGGAAATTCCATCCGGAAGATCTTTCCGTGCGCGAGCAGTGGGACGATTACATGGCGGCATACGAGGCTGCGCTGTCGGCCACCAGCACGGCGCATGCGCCCTGGCACGTCATCCCCGCCAACAGCAAGCTGGCGCGCAACCTGATGATTTCGCACCTGCTGATCGACGCGCTGGAAGGACTGAAGATGCGCTATCCGGCGCCGGCGGAAGGGGTTTCCGGCACGGTGATTGTCTGACGCTTATTTGACCAGCGCCAGATGAGGCGCACGCGGGGTGAGCACGTGCGGGGCCGCCTGTATGCTGCTCACCGGCTGCCAGTTCGGAAACGCCTCCGGACAATGGATGTGGTAGCCCTGCAGGTAGTCCACCCCGATGTCGCGCAGCAGCGCCGCCATCTCGGCGTCCTCCACTTGCTCGGCCACCGAATGCATGCCGAAGTCACGCGCCAGCTGCGCAATCGAGCGCACGATGGCCTGGTCGCGGCGATCGTCCAGCATGCCCCGCACGAACGCGCCGTCGATCTTGAGGAAGTCGGCCGGCAGGTGCTTGAGGTAGAAGAACGACGATGCGTCGCGTCCGAAGTCGTCCAGCGCGAACTGGCAGCCGCGCTGGCGCAGCCCGTGAATCAGGCGCTGGGCATCGTCCAGATTGACCACCGCGGCGGTTTCGGTGACCTCGAATCCCAGACGCTCGCCTGCCACGCCATAGTGGTCAAGCAGATGGCAGACGGTGCCGAGGAAGGCTTCGTCGGCGACGGTCTTGCCCGACAGGTTGATGAAGTACACCGCAGTGTCGTCAGGCTGCGCCGCCAGATAGGACACCACCGCCTCCACCATCCAGCGGTCGAGGATGGGCGCCTGGCCGTAGCGCTCGAGCGCGGGCAGCAGCTTGGCCGGCCCCTCGATCACGCCATTGCGCTGCCAGCGGATCAGCACTTCGTAATGCGGCTGGCCGCTGAGTGAAGTCGGCTGGATCAGCTGGCGATAGGGCAGGAACTGATTGGCTTCGAGTGCCTGGGCGAAGTCGGCCGCCCAGCCCATTTCTGCTTCCAGACGGCGGAATCCGACCTCGTCCGCCTCGTACAGCATGACCCGTCCGCTGCCCTCCGATTTGGCGCGATAGCACGCCATGTCGGCCTGCACCATGAGTTCGCCCGCAGTGGTCGGCATCTGGGCAATGGGGGCGATCCCGGCGCAGGCGCCGAGCGTGAAGCGGCGCCCCTTGTACTCGAAACGGAAATCGCGAATGCGTTGCACCAGTTGCCGGCAGACCTGAATGGCTTCGGCGGGTTGGGTATCGAACAGGATGAGACCGAACTCGTCGCCGCCCAGACGGCCCAGATAGGCGTGGTCGGACAGGGCTTCCTTCATCGCTTGCGCAATGTCGACCAGCAGGGCATCGCCCACCGAATGGCCACAGGTATCGTTGACCAGCTTGAACTGGTCGAGATCGATGTAGCAGAACGCATGCTGCTGTGCCTGATCGCGCGCGGTACGCAGGGCTCGCTCCAGACGGCTCTCCACTGCGCGGCGGTTCGGCAGACTGGTCAGGGGGTCATGGAAAGCCATTTCGCGCAGACTGTCGAGCAACTGCTTTTTCTCGGTTTCGTCGCGCAGCACATAAATGGCACCCAGGCCCCCGTCGCCGGTGAGCGGCGCGCAGCTGTAGCTGATGGCCAGGTGCTGGCCTGACCGGGTGTGCAGCTGGGCGGAGCCGGTCAGACCGTGCAGCGCGGAAGCCGTCGACAGGAAGCAGGCCGGCGCGTCGCCATCGCCGCGCTGGTCGAGTTGCATCACTGCATTCAGCGGACTCAGCATGGCATCTTCGAGGGCGATGCCGAGCAGGCTTTCAGCGGCCGGGTTGAGATAGGTCACCTGATTGCTCGGGTTGGTGACGATGACGGCGTCGTTGATCGACTGCAGCGTGACCTGCCAGCGCGCCTTCTCGTTGCTGAGCGCAACTTCATCCAGTTTGCGCTGGGTGATATCGAAGCGGATCGACAGGTATTTTTGCGGCAGGCCGTCGTCGCCCTTGATCGGGATGATGGTCGTGGCCATCCAGAACAGCTGGCCGTCCTTGGCACGATTGCAGATTTCACCGCGCCAGGTCCGCCCGCTCGAGATGGTCGCCCACAGATCGTTGAAAAATGCAGCATCGTGCCCGCCCGAATTGACGATGCGGTGTTTCTGTCCGATGAGTTCCTCGCGCGTGTAGCCGCTGATGCTGCAGAACAGATCGTTGGTGAAGGTGATGTTGCCGGCGACATCGGATTCAGACACGCTGGCCGTGCTGTCGAGCGCCTTCTGCTGTTCGTTGAGGTCGGTGAGCACATGTTCCAGGGCCGAACTCATATGGTTGAACGCGCGCATGGTTTGCTGCAGCTCGGGCGGGCTGCTGGTACGAATGGGAATGCGCGTGCTGTAGTCCCCGGCTTCGATCCGGCGCGCGGTGGCGCGCAGCCGGGTGAGGTCCTGCAGATTGATTTTGAGCAGCACATGCGCCAGCCAGCCGAGCAGGGCGAATGCGGCGGCGAGCAGCATGAACAGGCGGGTGCCGAGATGCCAGAGAAAGTCTTCATAGGCATGGGCAGAAGGCTGGATCACCAGACTGCCATAGGAGGTGCCGCCAATGACGAGTGAAGCCTGCATGACCGGAATCGACAGGTCGGCCAGCGCGGCAAACCAGCCGGGACGGCCGGCACGGTGCGCGGGCGCCTCCTCGCGCAGGACATAACCATTGGGCGCGGTGTATTCCACGTGGCGCAGGTTGCCTTGGGCGATCGGGGTTTTCAGATGCGCCTGTAAGGCAATGTAATCGCCCACGATCGCCGAGTCGGCCACCGCCTGCGACAGCACCGCAAGCTGCGCCGATGCCTGAACGCGCAATGCGGCGTCGGCGTCCTGGCGGGCGATGTGCAGCGCTTGCTGCCCTGCCAGGACAAACACCGCGATCAGGGTGAGCAGGAGCATGCCCATGATGCGACTTTGTGTGCTGAGATGGGCCAGCCGCAGGCGTTGAATAAGGGGGGGGGGCAGGGAAGAGGGATGAATGCGCATACGCAGTGAATCGGCGGCAAGTGCCGTTTCTGAAGCAGACGTAAAACCATCGCCCCAAACCGAGCGATTGCCCACACACAGGGCGGGGCGATCAGCCTTTCTTGCGCGCGCGCGGATGCGCCTGGTCGTAGACCTTGGCGAGGTGCTGCCAGTCGAGGTGGGTGTAGACCTGGGTGGTGCTGATACTGGCGTGGCCGAGCATTTCCTGCACCGCGCGCAGGTCGCCGGACGACTGCAGTACGTGGGTGGCAAACGCGTGGCGCAGCATGTGCGGGTGCACGTGCTG
>JAHJNP010000320.1 GCA_018820745.1 Gammaproteobacteria bacterium | reverse complement strand
TGCTGATCTTGGTTTTCTTCTTCCACGGCAGGCCGACCATCGCCTCGATATAGCTGCGGATCACGGTGGCTTCGGCCGACATCGGCGACATCATGCGCAGCTTTTTCAGCTCGCCCATGGCCTTGGCTTCGGCTTCCTTGGACATGCTGGCCTGCTTGATGCGGCTTTCCAGCTCCTCCAGTTCTGCGCCTTCCTCGATGTCGCCCAGCTCTTTCTGGATCGCCTTGACTTGTTCGTTCAGGTAATACTCGCGCTGGCTCTTCTCCATCTGCCGCTTGACGCGGCCGCGGATGCGCTTTTCCACCTGCAGGATGTCAAGCTCACCTTCCAGCAGACCGAGCAGATGCTCCAGGCGCTTGTTGACGCCGATCATCTCCAGCACTTCCTGCTTCTGTTCCAGCTTCAGCGGCAGGTGCGCGACGATGGTGTCGGCCAGGCGGCCGCCCTCGTCGATGCCCGACAGCGAGGTGAGAATTTCCGGCGGGATTTTCTTGTTCAGTTTGACGTACTGGTCGAACTGCGTCAGCAGGGCGCGACGCATCGCTTCCACCTCAACCAGTTCCTCGCCCTCGGCGGGCAGGATTTCGGCACGTGCGGTGAGATGGGTGTCGACATCGGTGACATCCAGCACGCGAGCGCGCTGATTGCCCTCGACCAGCACCTTGACGGTGCCGTCTGGCAGCTTCAGCATCTGCAGGACAGTGGCGACGCTGCCGGTGTCGTACAGATCTTCCGGCGTGGGATCGTCCTGGGCGGCTGTCTTTTGCGCGACCAGCAGGATGCTCTTGCCGGATTCCATCGCGCTTTCCAGCGCCTTGATCGATTTGGGCCGGCCGACAAACAAAGGGATGACCATGTGTGGAAACACCACCACATCCCGAAGCGGCAACAGCGGCAGATCGACCTGTTCCTTGGATACGTTGTCGCTCATCATGATTTCCTGGTAAGGGTTGAGGAAAGGATGCGCGGCATTCAACCACGCTCATCCATATTTGGGGAGCATAGGTTGGAATTCAAGATGGCTGACAGGTTCCCCGTCAGCCATTCCGGTTCAGGCGCCGGCAGCCAGCGGCTGCTCGCCGCCCTGGTCGGAATAAATCAGCAAGGGCTTGCCGTCGCCGCTGATCAGACCGTTGTCCACCACCACCTTGCTGACTCCCTTGAGGGAGGGCAGGTCGTACATGGTATCGAGCAGGGCATGCTCGATGATCGAACGCAGGCCGCGGGCGCCGGTGCGGCGCGCCAGCGCGCGCTTGGCGATGGCATTCAGGGCATCCTCGCGGAATTCAAGATCGACGCCTTCCATCTTGAATAGTTTGACGAACTGCTTGGTCAGCGCGTTCTTCGGCTCGGTCAGAATCTGCACCAGTGCGGCCTCGTCCAGTTCATCCAGGGTTGCAACAACCGGCAAACGTCCGACAAATTCGGGGATCAGACCGTATTTGATGAGATCTTCGGGCTCGACCTGATGCAGCAACTCGACATCGCGCTTGGTCTCGTCGACATTCTTGACCTGCGCGCCGAAGCCGATGCCGCCTTTTTCGGTGCGGCCGCGAATCACTTTTTCCAGCCCGCTGAAGGCACCGCCACAGATGAACAGGATATTGCTGGTGTCGACCTGGACAAACTCCTGATTCGGATGCTTGCGCCCGCCCTGCGGCGGGACCGAAGCGGTGGTGCCCTCGATCAGCTTCAGCAGCGCCTGCTGCACACCTTCGCCGGACACGTCGCGGGTAATCGAGGGGTTATCGGCCTTGCGCGAAATCTTGTCGATTTCATCAATGTAAACAATACCCTGCTTGGCTTTGTCGACATCGTAATCGCACTTTTGCAACAGTTTCTGGATGATGTTCTCGACATCCTCGCCGACATAGCCCGCTTCGGTCAGGGTGGTGGCATCGGCAATCACGAACGGCACGTTCAGCGTACGGGCGAGGGTTTGCGCCAACAGTGTCTTGCCCGAACCGGTCGGACCGATCAGCAGGATGTTGCTCTTGGCCAGTTCGACTTCGCCCGTGCCGGCATTGCTGCGCAGACGCTTGTAGTGGTTGTAGACCGCGACCGCCAGCGCTTTTTTTGCCTGCCCCTGACCGATCACGTACTGATCAAGCATGCCGCTGATTTCGTGCGGCGTCGGCAAGTCGGAACCACCACTCTTTTGGGTGTCGGCCTGCTGGATTTCCTCGCGGATAATGTCATTGCAAAGCTCGACGCATTCATCACAGATGAATACCGACGGCCCAGCAATCAGCTTGCGCACCTCGTGCTGGCTTTTGCCGCAGAAGGAGCAGTAAAGAAGTTTGTCGCTCGAGCCTTTGTCTGCCATAGCCGTTCCTTGCTTAATTGCCTGATGCTTCGATGCGGCTGGTCAGCACCTTGTCGATCAGCCCATAAGTCACCGATTCGTCCGCACTCATGAAGTTGTCACGATCGGTGTCGCGCTCGATCACCTCCATGCTCTGTCCGGTGTGCTTGGCCAGCATGTCGTTGAGGCGGGATTTCAAATACAGAATTTCTTTGGCGTGGATGGCGATGTCCGACGCCTGGCCCTGAAAACCGCCCAGCGGCTGATGAATCATCACCCGCGAGTTGGGCAGGCAGTAGCGTTTGCCCTTGGCACCCGCGGTCAGCAGGAACGCGCCCATGCTGGCCGCCTGGCCGATACACAGGGTGGACACGTCCGGCTTGATGAACTGCATGGTGTCGTAAATCGCCAGGCCGGCCGAAACCGATCCGCCGGGCGAGTTGATGTAGAAGTAGATGTCCTTGTCGGGGTTTTCCGACTCCAGAAACAGCATCTGCGCGACCACCAGATTGGCCGTCGAATCGTTCACCGGGCCCACCATGAAAATGACCCGTTCCTTGAGCAGGCGCGAGTAGATGTCGTAAGCGCGCTCGCCCCGGCCGCTTTGCTCGACGACCATGGGCACCAGCCCCAGACCCTGCGGCTCGAAGGACTGCGAATTGGAGATACCGCGTTCAAAATCAATGTGCATCAGGCACGTCCCATCAGTTCTTCAAAGGAGGTTGTCACGTCTTCCACTTGGGCCTGACCTGCAACCCATGCTACCACATTCTCTTCCAGTGCCAGGGACTCGATCTCGTGCATCCGCTCCGGGTTCTGGTAGTACCACTGCACCACCTGATCCGGGTCTTCGTAGCTTTGCGCCTGCTCGGCAATCAGGGCACGAATCTGCTCGGGCTGTGCCACCAATTTGTGCGCCTGCACAATCTCGGCCAGGATCAGCCCGAGGCGCACGCGGCGTTCAGCCTGCCCGGTAAACATATCGGCAGAAAGCTTCACAGTCTGAACCCCGCGCGACTGCATATCGGCTTCGGTCATTTTCATCAGACGCTCGGTTTCGACTGCCACCAGGCTTTGCGGCAGACCCAGCGTGCTCTTCTGCAACAACAGTTCCATCGTCTGCTCTTTCAGTTTCGCCTGCACGCGACGTTTGACTTCGCGTTCCAGGTTGGACTTCACCTCGGCCTTGAGTTTCTCGACGTCACCGTCTTCGACCCCCAGCGCCTTGGCAAATTCCGCATCCACCGGCGGCAGCACCGGGGCCTGCACGTCCTTGACCTGCACCTCGAAATGCGCGACTTTGCCTGCGAGATCCTTGGCAGGGTACTCAGCCGGGAAGGTCAGGTCGAAGCCCTTGCTGTCGCCGGCCTTGGTGCCAATCAGGTTCTGCTCGAATTCTTGCAGCAGACGGCCTTCGCCGATGACCGCGGCGAAGTCTTCGCCCTGGCCACCTTCGAACGCTACGCCATCGACCGTCCCCTGATAATCGAACTTGACCAGATCGTCTGTTGCCGCTGCGCGATCGGTGGATTCAAAGGTACGGCGCTGCTTCTGCAACACGTCCAGCGTCTTCGCCACCTCGGCTTCGCCCAGGTCCACGACGGGACGGCTGATCTTGGCCGTACTCAGGTCGTCGATCTTCACTTCAGGATAGACCTCGAAGCTGGCGCTGAACGTCATTTCTGTCGTGTCAGTCTGCCCCGCTTTCGGCTCTAATCGCGGATAGCCCGCAATTTTCAACTGGTGCGCCTGTACCGCCTCGCCAAAGCGGGCCTGCAGAGTTTCGCCCAGCACTTCCTGGCGCACGCCCGGACCATGCTGACGCGCCACGGCGGCAAGCGGCGCCTTGCCGGGGCGGAAGCCGTCCATCTTGACGTTGCGTGCCAGGCGCTTGAGGCGGCTTTGCACTTCGGTTTCCAGGGGGTCCATGGGCACGCTGATGTCCAGGCGACGGACCAGTCCTTCGAGAACTTCAAGATTTGCTTGCATCAAATACTTCCTGGCTGAATTAAGGAGGGGTGTAGGGCAAAAAACCGATGGTGCGGGAGGGGGGACTCGAACCCCCACGCCTTGCGGCGCTGGAACCTAAATCCAGTGCGTCTACCAATTCCGCCACTCTCGCGGCTTGGCCGCAAAACTATCAGCTAATAAGTGTAATATAATCAATGTGATGCTGTCACCCAACCCGACACGGTATCCCACCTAAGTCATTATTCCCATTCCGTTTTTTTGTTGCCGGTGCCGGTCGAACACTACGAAAATTTCCCAGTTGCGTCCTGGTTGCTGCCGAAACGGCTGCGCCGACCGGTCGAGGCCATCTACCGGTTTGCCCGCAGTGCAGACGATATTGCCGATGAAGGCGATGCCCCCGCAGCTACGCGTCTGGAACAGCTGGCGGCCTACCACGCCGAACTGGACCGCATCGAACGCGGCGAGCCCTCTCACCACCCGGTTTTTGTTCCGCTGGCGGCAGCCATCCGCGATCACGCCATTCCGATTTCACCGTTTCGCGACCTGTTGTCCGCCTTCGCGCAGGACGTGGAAAAAACCCGTTACGCCAGTTTCGGCGAGGTCATGGACTACTGCCGCCGCTCGGCCAACCCGGTGGGGCGCCTGATGCTGCATCTGTACGGCGACCACGACCCGCGCCACCTGGCCTATTCCGACGCCATTTGCAGCAGCCTGCAACTGATCAACTTTCTGCAGGACATCGCGGTCGATTACCGGAAAGACCGCATCTATCTGCCGCAGGACGAATTGGACGCGCACCATGTCGGCGAAACGCAGATTGCGCGGGGCGACACGCACGGCCTGTGGCACATGATGATGCACAAGCAGATCGAGCGCGCCCGCAAATTATTGCAGGCCGGCGCGCCGCTCGGCCGGCACCTGAAGGGGCGCATCGGTCTCGAGCTGCGCGTGACCATCCTCGGCGGCGAAACCATCCTGCGCAAGCTCCACGCCGACCCCGGCTGCGTGTTCCACAACCGCCCGGTGCTCACCAAAAAAGACTGGATCGTCATGCTCGGACGCGCAATTTTCTGAACATGGACGCCCATCAGTATTGCCAGGAACGCGCCGCAGCCAGCGGCTCCAGCTTCTATTACAGCTTCGTCTTCCTGCCGCCTGACACGCGGCGCGCGATCACCGCGTTTTACGCGCTGTGCCGCGAACTCGACGACGTGGTCGACGAATGCCATGAACGCCAGATAGCCGAGGCCAAGCTCGACTGGTGGCGCGCCGAAATCGCGAGGTTTGCCGCAGGCGTGCCGGAGCACCCGGCGACCCGCGCCCTGTTCGATACCCAGCCGGGGCGCAACGCGCCTGCTGCCCTGCTGCTGGAAATTATCGACGGCATGGCGATGGATCTCGACTATCTGCGCTATCCCGACTTCAAGTCGCTCAATCTCTATTGCTACCGCGTGGCGGGCGTGGTGGGCGAAGTCGCGGCGGCGATTTTCGGCGGGGCGCGCAGCGAGGACGACCGCGACATCCGCCGCTATGCGCACGAACTGGGGCTCGCGTTCCAGCTCACCAACATCATCCGCGATGTCGGCGAGGATGCACGTCGCGGACGCATTTACCTGCCGCAGAACGAACTGGCGCGCTTCGGCGTCGCCGAGGCCGACATCCTGAATGGCCGCAGCACGCCCGAATTCCAGACGCTGATGCAGTTCCAGTTCGAACGTGCCAGCACGCATTACGCAAGCGCGCTCGCCGCGCTGCCCGCCAGCGCGCGCAGCGCGCAGCGCCCGGGGCTGGTGATGGCGTCGATTTACCGCACCTTGCTGGTCGAAATCCGGCGCGCCGGCTTTCCGGTGTTGAGCGCGCGTGTCTCACTCACGCCGTTGCGCAAGCTGTGGCTCGCCAGCAGAACCTGGCTGTTTCCATGAAAGCAGGTGTCGCCGTCATCGGCGGCGGCTGGGCCGGCTGCGCCGCCGCACTGACGCTGGCCGAGGCGGGGGTGGCCGTTACCCTGTACGAAGCCGGGCGCACCCTGGGCGGACGTGCACGCGCGGTCGAACTCGAAGGCCAGCGGCTCGACAACGGTCAGCACATTCTGCTCGGCGCGTATGAACAGACGCTGCAACTGATCGCCCGCCTGCATCCCGCCGCGATGCAAGACGCCTTATGGCGCCTGCCACTCACCCTCGACCAGCCGCCGGATTTCAGCCTGGCCTGCCCGCGCCTGCCCGCGCCGCTGCACTTGCTGGCAGGGCTGCTCGGCGCCCGCGGACTGGGCTGGCGCGACAAACTGGCCGCTGCGCGCTGGGCACATGGCTTGCTGAACAACACGGATACGCCGGAGCATCTGAGCGTCAGCCAGCTCACCCGCAGCCAGCCCGAAAAACTGAATCGTCTG
>JAHJNP010000319.1 GCA_018820745.1 Gammaproteobacteria bacterium | reverse complement strand
CGGATTCCAGGCCGCCGGCACCTTCGGCCGCCGCCTGGTCGACGGCGCCAAGCGCGTGCGCCTGCTCGGCGAGGACATCCCGGTGCGCGCCGACCTCTACACCCTGGGCGGGCTGTCGGCGCACGCCGACCGCACGGCGCTGCTCGCCTGGCTCGGCCACTTCCGCAGCAAGCCGCGCCAGGTGTTCGTGGTGCACGGCGAGGAAACGGTGGCGACCGGGTTCGCTGCCGATTTGCACAACCAGTTCGGCTGGGATGCGATGGCGCCGGCACCCGGCCACAGCGTCATCCTGGACTAGAAGGCAAAAAATGGCTGGCAAACACTATTCGTTCGGACGCATCCTGCTCGCCCTGCTGGGCGCCGGTCTGCTGGGCCAGGTGCAGGCGGCCTCGATTGCGGAATGGGAAGGCTGCAGTTCCATTCCGGCAGATGTCGATCGGCTGGCGTGCTACGACCGCGTATCCGGCCGTTCGCAGCCCGAGGCCGGCCCCGTCCCGGCGGGCGACACCCTGGCCATGGAGCCCGCACCGCCGCCCGTCGCGGCGGCTCCCATGCCGGAAGAACCGAAACTGCTGTCGGCGCTGTCGCGCCACTGGGAACTCGACGACGAAGCCAAGCAGGGCGCCTTCCTGTTCAGGCCGCATCGCCCCAATTATTTCCTGCCGATCAAATACAGCAACTCGCCCAACAACACCCCGTTCCAGTCGTCGTTTGTCCAGCCCGATCTGGGGCTCGACAAGCTCGAGACCGAACTGCAGCTGAGCTTCAAGATCAAGGGGATGGAAGGCGTGTTCGGTCACGACAACCTCGACCTGTGGTTCGGCTACACCATCACTTCGTTCTGGCAGGCCTACAACGACACCATTTCCTCGCCGTTTCGCGAGACCAACTACGAACCGGAGGCGATCCTGGCGTACCGCACGGATTTCGAGATTGCCGGTTTTCGCGGCCGTTTCATCAACTTGGGGATGGTGCACCAGTCGAACGGCCGCAGCGAAGAGCTGTCGCGCAGCTGGAACCGTGTCTATGCGCAGATCGGGTTCGAGCGTGACAACCTGGCGCTGCTGTTCAGGCCCTGGTACCGGATTCCGGAGCGTGATGAAGACGACAACCCCGATATCGAGGATTACCTGGGGCACGGCGACCTCTTGGCGGTCTACCGCAAGGGCCGCAACGCCTACTCGCTGCTGCTGCGCAACAACTTCAAGTCCCCGGACAACCACGGCGCAGTGAAGCTCAACTGGAGCTTCCCGCTGTACGGGCGGCTGAAAGGCTACGTGCAATATTTCAACGGCTACGGTGAATCGCTGATCGACTACAACCACAGCCAGCAGTCGTTCGGCCTGGGGGTGAGCCTGACCGAAGGCATGTAGCCGTTAGGGCGCTTTGAGGAGCGCCCGCTCCAGCAGTTGGTGCACGTACTTCACCGGGATGGCGTAGCTGATCCCGCTCGGTGCGGAGAGCGCGGCTTCCTTCGCGCCCTTCACATACACCGAATTGACCACCCCCAGCACTTCACCCGTATCGGGGTGCCACACCGGGCTGCCGCTGTTGCCGGGGTAGGCGACGGCGTCGAGCCCGAACACCTCATGGGCATCCTTCGCCTGCTTCAGGGTGCGAACGGTCAGCTGCGAGGCGCTGGGCAGCGGGGTGAAAATGGGAATGATGGCGGCCAGCCCGGCGCGATGGGTCGACGGGTTGAGCCCCAGCACCGAGCCGATCGGATAGCCGGTGAAATACAGCTGCCAGCCTTCGCGTGCAGTGTTTGAATCGCCCAGCCTCAGCGCGGGCAGCGGGTCGCCCTCAATTTTCAGCAGCGCCAGGTCACGTGCTTTGTCAGTGGCGATCAGTTTGGCAGGGCGCACCGTCATCTGGCGGTCGCGCCCGACGAAGACGGCGTGGGTTGCCTTTTTTTCGCTGTCCAGCGGCTTGGCGAAAATGTGGGCGCACGACACGACGTAGGTGCCGTCCAGCACGGCAAAGCCGGTGCCCTGAAGGTTGGCGCGCGGGCTGCCGCTGGGGTTGAACGTACCGACGCCGACTACCCCGGGCTTGATACTGGCCAGCATGTCGGCGACGTCGGCGTGGGCGGGCGCTGCCACGATAAGGGCGATCAGGACCCAACTGGTACGCAGCTTGCTGATCATCCGGGCGGTCAGCCGCCGGACATGATCGGGAAGCATTACGCAAATTCGATACAATCCGGGCGGCGGTAAAGACTTTCTATTCATAGGGGAATCCAGGTATGAGCGTTGTTGCGGTTGTCGGGCTGGGCTACGTGGGCCTGCCGTTGGCGGTGGAATTCGGTAAAAAAATGACCACCATCGGTTATGACCTTTCGCTTGAAAAAATCGAGGCTTACCGCCGATTTTGCGACCCGACCGGCGAGGTTTCGGCGGACGACCTCAAGGCCGCGACGCAGTTGACGGTCACCAGCGACCCCGCCGATCTGGCGAAAGCCGACTTCATTATCGTCGCCGTGCCGACCCCGGTCGACGCGGCGCACATCCCCGATTTCTCGCCGCTGGTGGGCTCTTCCACCACTGTAGGCCAATACATGAAGAAGGGCGCGACTGTCATTTATGAATCCACAGTCTACCCCGGCGCCACCGAAGAGGTCTGCATCCCGATCCTGGAAAAACAGTCCGGCATGAAATGGCTGCAGGACTTCCACGTCGGCTACTCGCCCGAGCGCGTCAACCCCGGCGACAAGGAACGCACCATCACCAAGATCGTGAAAGTGGTGTCGGGCGATGATGCCGCCACACTGGACAAGGTCGCCGCGCTGTACGGCAGCGTGATCACCGCCGGCGTGCATCGCGCCAGCAGCATCAAGGTGGCCGAAGCCGCCAAGGTGATCGAGAACACCCAGCGCGACCTCAACATCGCCTTGATGAACGAGCTCTCGCTGATCTTCCACCGCCTCGGCATCGATACGCTGGAAGTGCTGAAGGCCGCCGGCACCAAGTGGAACTTCCTGCCCTTCCGCCCGGGTCTGGTCGGCGGCCACTGCATCGGCGTCGATCCCTACTACCTCACCCACAAGGCCGACATGCTGGGCTACCACCCGCAGGTGATCCTCGCCGGCCGCCGCATCAACGACGGCATGGGCGCCTACGTGGCGCAGGAAACGGTGAAGAACATGATCGCCAACGGCGTGCAGGTGAAGGGCGCCAAGGTCAACGTGCTCGGCCTCACCTTCAAGGAAAACTGCCCCGACCTGCGCAACTCCAAGGTGGTCGACGTCATCCGCGAACTGCAGTCCTTCGG
>JAHJNP010000318.1 GCA_018820745.1 Gammaproteobacteria bacterium | reverse complement strand
CTTTTCGCCATCGACGTACACCGGCGCGACCGGCACTTCGCCGGTGCCGGGCAGCGAGATGCCGATGTTGGCGTGCTTGGATTCGCCGGGGCCGTTGACCACGCAGCCCATCACCGCCACCTGCATCGACTCGACGCCGGGATACTGGCTGCGCCACAGCGGCATCTGCCTGCGCAGATAGGACTCGATATCCTGCGCCAGTTCCTGGAACACGGTCGAGGTGGTGCGGCCGCAGCCGGGGCAGGCGGTGACCTGGGGGGTGAAGGCGCGCAGGCCGAGCGCCTGCAGGATTTCCTGGCCGACGCGGACTTCCTGGGCGCGGTCGCCGCCCGGCTCGGGCGTCAGCGAAATACGGATCGTGTCGCCGATGCCTTCCTGCAGCAGCACCGCCAGGGCGGCGGTCGAGGCGACGATGCCCTTCGAGCCCATGCCGGCCTCGGTGAGCCCCAGGTGCAGCGGATAGTCGCACTGCGACGCCAGATCGCGGTACACGGAAATCAGGTCCTGCACCCGGCTCATCTTGCACGACAGGATAATTTTGTCGCCGCCCAGGCCCAGCTCTTCGGCCTTCTTCGCCGACTCCAGGGCGGAGGCCACCATCGCGCGGCGCATCACCACCTCGGCGTCTTCCGGCTGCGCGAGGCGTGCGTTGTCGTCCATCATGCGCACGGCCAGTGCTTGGTCGAGACTGCCCCAGTTGACGCCGATGCGCACCGGTTTGTCATAGCGGCACGCCACTTCGATCAGGGTGGCGAACTGCTCGTCGCGCTTGTTGCCGCGGCCGATGTTGCCGGGGTTGATGCGCAGCTTGGCCAGCGCCTCGGCGCACTCGGGCACCTGGGTCAAGAGCTTGTGGCCGTTGAAGTGGAAGTCGCCGATCAGCGGCACGCGGCAGCCCAGCACATCAAGACGCTCGCGGATGCGCGGCACCGCGGCAGCGGCTTCCAGCGTGTTGACGGTCAGCCGCACCAGTTCCGAACCGGCTTCGGCGAGTGCCTGCACCTGGCGCACGGTGCCGGTGATATCGACGGTATCGGTGTTGGTCATCGACTGCACCACCACGGGCGCATCGCTGCCGACCAGCACATGACCGATCTGCACCTGGCGGGTGGGGCGGCGGACTATTTGGGACATCATTCTTCCAGGAGGACTATTCTTCGGGCGTGGCTATTCTTCAAGCGTAAAACGGGCGACCGTCACGGCAATAAAGGGGTTCAAGTCGATGGGGCGACCGTTGTACGTCACGCGCGCTTGCGCTGCGTTGCCGATCACCACATCGAACGGGGGCTGGCCTTCGACATCGACGCGGCTGCCGGGCGGATTGAGCTGGCGATGCAGCATGCGGCCACTGGCGTCCTTGATTTCGACCCAGGCCTCGTCGCCGAATTCGAGATGCAGCACGCCGCTCGTCGCCGGGGCTTCGGGCGCGCCGGCCTCATCCTGCCCGGGGGCCTCGGGGGTCTCCGCCGCCGGGGTGGCCGGCGCAACAGGTACAGGAGCAGGGGCGCCCTCAACGACAGGAGGAACCGCTTCCGCTGGTTCCGCGACGGGCGCGGGAACAGCGACGGGCGCAGGACGGCTTTGCGTGACGGGTGGCACCCGCTCACTCGAGTTATTCCCCTCCTCGCTGTTGAGCCACCAGTACAGCGCGACCGGCACCCCCACCAGAAGCAGCAAACCCAGCAGCAGCAGAATCAGCCAAGGCGAGCTCAACCAGGAATGCGGCTGGGAGGGCGCGGCAGGGCTGACCGCCGTGGGCTCGGCTGGCGCGCCTTCCATGCGCGCCAGCAACGCTTCGGGCGCAAGCCCCAGCAGGCGCGCGTAGTTGCGCACAAACCCGCGCGCGAACACAGGCTGACCGAGGCTATCGAAATCATCCGTCTCCATGGCCTCGACCTGACGCTGCATCAGGCGCAAGCGTGCAGCGGCATCTTCCAGCGTCATGCCCTGCGCCTCACGCGCATCCCGCAAAATCTGCCCGACCGAGGATTGGCCGCTCTCGCTCATTCGTATTGCCCCGTCAGCAACAGCCGCACCTCGTTCGAATCGGGGAAGCGCTTGCGCAGTTGCAGGCCGTAGGCCGCTTCCTGCGCGCGGTCGCCCAGCTTGCGTTCCAGCCGCACGCCCAGCCACAGGCTTTCCGCAGTCGGCGGTGCCAGCTCGGCGTGGCGTCCGAGCAGGCGCTGCGCCTCCATCAACCGGCCCTGGCGGAAATGCAGCCCCGCCAGCTTCAACACGGTGTTGGCGTTGTCGGGTTGCAGCTTGAGCGACTTCAGCAGATTGGCTTCGGCCAGCGCAAGATCGCCTTTCTTTTCCGCGCACAGGCCGGCGTTGGCCATGGCCTGTTCGGGATGGGCATACAGCGGATTGCGCAGGGCCGTGCTGAACTGCTCGAGCCCCTCGTCGTAACGACCAACCGTGCAAAGAAACCAGCCGAAATTGGTGCGTGCTTCCGAATCGTTGCGATCCAGATCGATGGCGCGACGGAAGTTCTCCTCGGCCAGCTTGTCCTCGGCCAGCTCCATGTAGATCAGGCCATAGATGTTGTAGGCCGGGCCAAAACGGTTGTCGGCGGTAATCGCCTTGCGCAGCTCGTCGAGCGCGACCTTGTACTGGGCGCGGGCAAAATAGGCCCCGGCCAGGTCGGTGAAGGCGCGCGCACGCTGGCGACTTTCACTGTCGACTTGCGTGTTGGCGACGCCGCTGCCGCTGTCCGCCGGCTGCAGCGCGCAGCCTGCCAGCAACGCTGCGGCCAGTATGCCTATCCATTTTTTCACGCCGTCTCCTTGTGCATTCGTTTCATCACGCGCCCGCTCTTGTCGGCCACTTTGCCTGCCAGCTGGCCGCAGGCGGCATCGATGTCGTCGCCGCGTGTCTTGCGCGTGGTGACGACCAGTCCGGCGTCCTGCAGGATTTCGCGGAATACGCGCATTGCCTCGGCGCGCGGTTTTTCATAACCGGAATCCGGGAATGGATTGAACGGGATGAGGTTGAACTTGCACGGCACCTCGCGCACCAGTTCGATCAGCTGGCGCGCATGCTCGGGCGCATCGTTCACCCCGGCCAGCATCACGTATTCGAAGGTGATGAAATCGCGCGGCGCATGCACCAGATACCGCCGGCATGCCGCCATCAGCTCACGCAG
>JAHJNP010000317.1 GCA_018820745.1 Gammaproteobacteria bacterium | reverse complement strand
GGCCGCCTGTTCGATGCGGCGGCGGCGCTGTGCGGCGTCTGTACCCACGCCAGCTTCGAAGGCGAAGGGCCGATGCGGCTGGAAGCGCTTCTTGCCGTTCGTCCTGAGCCGAGTCGAAGGGAGCCTGTCATTGCGAGGCCACGGCCCTGTGGGCCTCGCAATGACGGAATGCATGGAGAATCGGTCGGGGGCGAGACCGTCGCACTTCCGCTCGACCGCTGCGCCACCGGCATCTGGCGCAGCGACTGGGCGCCGCTCTTGCCGATGCTCTCCGACACCACTCGCCCGGCAGCCGAGCGCGCGGCCCGCTTTCATCTCAGCCTGGCGCAGGCGCTGGTCGATCAGGCGCAGCAGCTGCGCGCGCAAACCGGCATCCGGTCGGTCGGCCTCACCGGCGGCGTGTTCCAGAATCGCCTGCTCGCCGAAGCCGCGATTCGCCTGCTTGAGGCCGCGGGCTTCGACGTCTGCCTGCCGCGACGTATCCCGGTGAACGATGCCGGGTTAAGCTTCGGCCAGGTCATCGAATTTCTTCACCCATAAAAATCCATGGACGACACCCGCATTCTTCTCGCGCACGGCAACGGCGGCCGCCTGATGCGCGAACTCATCACCGGCATCTTTGCCCGCCATCTCGGCAACCCGCTGCTCGACACCGATGCCGATGCGGTGGCGCTGCCGCATGTGGACGGCGACCTCATGGTCACCACCGACGGCTTTACCGTCGACCCGCTCGAATTTCCCGGCGGCGACATCGGTTCGCTGGCCGTGCATGGCGTGATCAATGACCTGGCGGTGGCCGGGGCCGATCCGCTCTATTTCACTCTGTCCGCATTGATCGAGGAAGGACTGGAAATCGCAAAGCTCGACCACTTCATCGCCAGCTTTGCGCGGGCTGCCCGGCACAACCACGTCGCTGTGGTGGCGGGCGACACCAAGGTGGTGCGTCGCGGCGAAGGCGGCGGCCTCTATCTGACCGTCACCGGCATCGGCGTACGGCGCGCGAGCGCGCATCTGACGATGAGCCGCATCGCACCGGGCGACGTGGTGCTGGTCTCCGGGCCGGTGGGCGATCACGGCATTGCGGTGATGCTGGCGCGCGAGCAGTTCGGTCTGGCAGGCGAGCTGCGCTCGGATTCCGCCTCGGTGCTGCCGCTGGCGCGCGCCATCCGCGACTTCCCTGACCTCAAATTCATGCGCGACCCGACGCGCGGCGGGCTCGCCACCGTCGCCCACGAAATCGCACGCGCCAGCGGCCACAGCGTGGCACTCGAGCAGAACGCGGTGCCGCTGCGTCCGGAAGTGGTGTCGGTCTGCGAAATGCTGGGCTACGACCCCTACTTTCTGGCATGCGAAGGCCGCATCGTCGCCGTCGTCGACCCCTTCGCGGCCGGCGACGTGCTCGCCCGCTGGCGCGCCCTGCCGGAAGGCCGCGATGCCTGCATCATCGGCCGCATCGAGATGGGGGGCGGACGGGTGATCCTGGAAACCCCGCTCGGCGGCCGCCGCATTCTGGACGAACTGGAAGACGACCCACTGCCGCGGATCTGCTGAATAGAGGCACAGAAGTTATTCTGGGAATCTTCACAGCAACAAGACGTGGGTTTGTCATGCAACGATGTATTTCGCCACGGCCAATCTTTTCGTTCGCGCCGCTCAAAGTGCTACCAATCGGGGCTGCCGGTTGCCATCGGACGGGTTGCCTTTATGAGCGGCCTTCTGCATGGGCCGAGGCGGGCATGCCGCCGCGCCCCAGCAGCTTGGCATTGATCGCCACGATCACGGTGCTGGCCGACATCAACACTGCACCCACTGCAGGGGTCAGCAACAGCCCCCAATAGGCCCCCACGCCAGCGGCGAGGGGAATCGCAAACGCGTTGTAGCCGGTGGCCCAGATCAGGTTCTGGATCATCTTGCCGTAGGTCCTGCGCGAGAGCCCCAGAATCGCCGCCACATCTTCCGGGTTGTTGCTCACCAGCACGATGTCGGCCGACTCGATGGCCACATCGGTTCCCGCGCCTATGGCCACGCCCAGATCCGATTCCACCAGGGCCGGCGCATCATTCACGCCGTCGCCGACCATCGCCACCGTGAGGCCGCGGCCTTTCAGACCGCGGATCTTGTCCGCCTTTTGCTCAGGCAACACTTCGGCAAAGTAGTCGTCCAGGCCCAACTGTCTGGACACCGTTTGCGCCACCGCTTTCGAGTCGCCGGTGAGCATCATGCATTGAATGCCCATCGCCTTAAGCCGTGCGATGGCCGCTTTCGATTCCGGGCGCACCACGTCGGCCAGTCCGAACACGGCCGCAGCAACGCCGTCCACCAGCAGGAAAATCGTGGTTTTTCCCTCGGCAGCGAGCGCCTCCAGCCTGGGGTGCTGTACCTGGATCCCCTGTTCGCGCAGATAAGCGGGGCTCGCCACTTTCACGTCCTGGCCTTCGACCTCGGCCTGCGCACCTCGACCCGTCAGGTTGCGGAAATTGCTCACGGGCGGCCATTCCAGCTGACGCGCCTGAGCCGTGCGCACGATGCCGGCGGCAATCGGATGCTCGGACTGGCTTTCCAGGGCGGCGGCCAGGCGCAGGCATGCTGTCTCGTCCAACTCGCCGAACGGCACGATGTCGCTCACCCCGAAGCGGCCTTCGGTCAATGTGCCCGTTTTGTCGAACACCACGACATCCAGGTTGCGGGCCCGCTCGAACGCCGCGCGGTCACGGATGAGCAGGCCATGCGACGCGGACATGCTGGTACTGACTGCAACGACCAGCGGCACGGCGAGACCGAGGGCGTGGGGACAGGCAATCACCATCACAGTGACGGCGCGCTCCATGGAGAACGCGAAATCCCGTCCCAGCACCAGCCACACGATCAGCGTGGCGAGGCCCCCGCCGAGGGCAATGGCGGTCAGCCATACCGCCGCGCGATTGGCGAGGTCCTGGGTGCGCGAACGCGACGCCTGTGCGCGGCGCACCATGTCCATGACCTGCGCCAGATAGGTCTGCCCGCCGGTTTTCTTGACTTCGAGGGTGATCGCCCCTGCGCCGTTGACCGAGCCGCCGATGGCCTCGGCACCCTCGCCTTTTTCCACCGGTTTGGATTCCCCGGTGAGCATGGATTCATCCAGGCTGGTTTGGCCGGAGACGATCATGCCGTCGGTGGGCACGCGTTCGCCCGGCTTCACCAGTAGCCTGTCGCCGGGCGCGACGTCGCTGACGGGAATCTCCTCCGCCGTACCATCCGCTTTCAGGCGGTGGGCTTCGGAAGGCAACAGTCGCACCAGTGCTTCGAGTGCGCCAGAGGCACCGAGCACAGACTTCATCTCGATCCAGTGGCCGAGCAGCATGATGTCGATCAGCGTCGCGAGTTCCCAGTAGAACCCCATGCCGGGCAAACCAAAGGTGACTGCGCTGGAATAGAAGTACGCCGCACTGATCGCCACCGCGATCAGCGTCATCATGCCCGGCTGACGTTTGTGGAGCTCCTCGGCGAACCCTGTCAGGAACGGC
>JAHJNP010000024.1 GCA_018820745.1 Gammaproteobacteria bacterium | reverse complement strand
GTGTTGGGGCCGTAGCGCTGGTTGATCTGGTCGAGCACGCTGTTGAGGGTTTCGTGCTGGTCGTCGGGGTCGAACAGGTCGCGGGTGATCTGGCTGTGCTCGGCGAGGTGGAGCAGGGTGACGCCGACCTTGAGGATGGGGGCGGGATCGGGCGGGCGGCGCTGCCACAGTTCGGCCAGCACCGGGTTGAATTTGAGGGTGTCGGCATGCGGCGAGAAGCGGGCCTGGTCGGACCAGTGGGCGGGGCCGTTGCCGCGTTGCAGGTAACTCAGGTGCAGGCCGAGGCCGCCGGCGCAGTAGCCGTAATGGCGCAGCCGCATCGCGGCCTTGTGCAGCAGGCGGTAAAGCACCGCCAGGGCGGAGGCGGGGTCGCGCAGGTCGGGCGCGAGCACGTGCGAATGGCCGACGCTGGCGCGTTGGGTGGGGGCGGATTCCACCCCTTCGCCGCGCAGCTTGGCATAAAAGCGTTCGCCTTCGATGCCGCCCCAGGCCTGGCGCAGGGTGTTTTTGCTGGCGGCGCAGAGTTGTTCGACGCTGTGGATGCCAAGCCGGTTGAGGCGCGGCTCCATGGCGCGGCCGATGCCGGTGAGGGCGCCGAGCTTGAGGCCGTACAGGCGCTGCGGTAATTCGTTCTGGCGGATCACGACCAGCCCGTCCGGCTTCTGCATGTTCGACGCGGTTTTGGCAAGGAAGCGGTTGGGCGCAATGCCGACCGAACTGTGCAGCACCTCGCCCACCTGGTCGTAGATCGCCTGCTTGATCTGCCGCCCCAGGGCGACGGCGTTGGCTTCCTCGCGGTCGCTTCCCATCAGCTCACAGGCCATTTCGTCGATCGACAGCACGGCGCCGACCGGGGTGCACGACTCGACCGCGGCGACGATGCGGTGGTGGATTTCCACGTAGGTGGCGGGGCGCGCCTGCACGAACACGACGTCCTTGCACAGCTTGCGGGCCTGCCACACCGGGGTGCCGGTCTTGATGCCGAATCGCTTGGCGTCGATGCTGGCGGCGATGCAGCAGGTGGTGTCGGCCATCACCGGCAACACGCCCACCGGCTTGCCGCGCAGTTCGGGGCGCAGCTGCTGCTCGACCGATGCGAAGTAGGAATTGAGATCGACGTAAAGCGAATGCAATGACATGGCGTGCTCCACCCATCACTCCGGCGGTGCAGGGTTGTTGCCGTTTGAGCGGTTTGACAGCGATGGCCTGTCCCATGCGGGGACAAGCGCCGGGGTGAGGATCAATGCCAATTATAGTGTATATCCATACACCATATTTGATCAATTCAGCCCGGGTTCGCCAGATTCATCCGTTCCAGCCGCTGGCACAGGGTGTCGATGATGCGGCGCGACAGCGGGGCGGAATGGCGCATCAGTTCCTCCATGACGTGCGGCGGCAGCGCCAGCACGGTGATTTCGGTCTCGGCCACCACCGTGGCGGTGCGTTTCTCATCCAGCAGATAGGCCATTTCGCCGAACAGCTGGCCTTCGTGGAGTTCACCCAGATGACGCGGGCCGGCGGAGGTGTTCTTGTAGACCACGGCGCGCCCGGCGTGGAGGAAGTAGGCGTCGCGCGAGTCGTCGCCTTCCTCGATCAGCGTTTGGCCGGCGGGGAGGACCTGGCCGTATGTTTCCAGCAGGCGCTGGATGTCGCCGAAGATATAGGCTTCGACCTTGCCGGTGCCTTTTCCGGTGCCGGCGAGAAACAGCTTTTCCAGCGCGGTGATGTCGGCCTTGCCGTAGGCGTACAAGGCCTGTGCCCACAGATACAGCAGAAGAAAAGAGAAATAGGCACCGATCAGCACGAAGACCACGCCGCCGAGCGCACCGTACAGGCTGTGGTAACTCTCCAGCTTGAAGAAGGTGCTGAAGAGTGCAAGCAGCAAGCCCAGACTCACGGTGGCGCCCAGTGCAAACGCCGCGGCGACGCGCGCACTCGCACGTCGCCGCGGCAGCCGCCAGTAGGCGGCGAACAGCAGCGACCAGCCCATGGCAAAGACAAACAGTGTATTGAGCACCTGCAACACCTGCGCGTTGCCGGTGCCGATGAAATTGTTCTGCGCCAGAAAGCTCAGCGTCACCTGCGCCAGCGCGGCCACGCACATCAGCAGAAACAATACCGGCAGGATGATCAGCGGCAGCACCCACGACACCATTGCATTGCGCTTGCTTGGGCTGGGAAAGATGATGCGGAACGCATTCTGTACCGCGTTGACCAGCCAGCGCGACGACAGCACCAGGGTCAGCAGGCCGACGCCGCTTGCGGCCAGCTGGGTCTGGCGCGCGATGAAGCCCAGCGCGGCGAGGCTTTCCAGTTGCATCTGGTCGTAGAGCGCGGCCATCAGGATGGTGGCCGGTACCGAGTCTGCGGCGATGCGGTTCAGCAGCTGCAGGGCGTAGCTCAACAGCAGCAGCAGCGGGGTGGCCGACAGCAGGAAATAAAACGCCGTTGCCGCGGCATGGTTTTGCAGGCCGTTCTGGCCGAACAGGCGCAGGGTGGTATAGGCAAGCTGAAGCAGCCAGCCGAGCGTGCCGCGCGTGGGAGGCAGGGCGAGATTTCGAAACATGGCGCTAGCCTACCTGCGCCCGGGCTGCTAGGCCAGTGCGGCGGCGATGCGCTTGAGCGCCTTTTCCAGATTGGCCTGCGAGGTGGCGAACGACAGGCGGATGTAGCCTTCGGCGCCGAAGGCCGAGCCGGGAACGACGGCGACGTCGGCGGACTCCAGCAGGTATTCGGAAAATGCGATGTCGGTCGGTTCTTCGATGATGTCGCGCGCCAGCAGGCTCATGATCGCGGGGCGCACGTCTGGGAAGGCGTAGAACGCGCCGCCGCTGTCTACGCACTTGAAGCCGGGGATGGCGTTCAGCGCGTCGACCACGTAGCGATGACGTGTCTTGAAGGCGTCGAGCATCGGGGTGATGCAGCCCTGGTCGCCGTTCAGGGCAGCTTCGGCGGCCACCTGCGAGATCGAGGTGGGGTTGGAGGTGGACTGCGACTGCACGTTGGTCATCGCGCGCAGGATGGCCTCGGGACCGGCCGCGTAGCCGATGCGCCAGCCGGTCATCGAATAGGCTTTCGATACGCCGTTCAGCACCAGGGTGCGGTCGTACAGGTCGGGGCAGACGTTGAGGATGTTGACGAAGGGCACGTTGTCCAGCCGGATGTGCTCGTACATGTCGTCGGATGCGATCAGCACGCGCGGGTACTTGCGCAGCACGGCGCCGAGCGCGGCCAGTTCGTCGCCACTGTAGACCGCGCCGGTGGGATTGGATGGGCTGTTGATGACGAACAGTCGGGTCTTCGGCGTGATCGCCGCTTCCAGTTGCGCCGGGGTGATCTTGAAACCCTGTTCGATGCCGGCCTCGACGATCACCGGCTTGCCGTCGGCGAGGAACACGATGTCGGGATACGACACCCAGTAGGGCGCCGGGATGATGACCTCGTCGCCGGGATTGATCACCGCCAGCGCCAGGTTGAAGAAGCTTTGCTTGCCGCCGCACGACACCAGGATCTGCTTGGGCGTGTAGTCGAGTCCGTTGTCGCGCTTGAACTTGGCGATGACCGCCGCCTTCAGGCTGGGGGTGCCGTCGACTGCCGTGTATTTTGTGAAGCCGGCGTTGATCGCTGCGATCGCCGCATCCTTGATGTGCTGCGGGGTGTCGAAATCGGGTTCGCCGGCGCCAAGACCGATGATGTCGCGGCCGCTCGCCTTGAGCGTGGCGGCGCGGGCGGTGACGGCCAGAGTGGGGGAGGGCTTGATGGCCTGTACGCGGCGGGAGAGTTCCACAGTGGTTCCTTCATGCACCCGCGGTGGCGGAGTGCTACTATCGATAAGTTGTTTTTTGCCGCGCGATTTTAACCCGAATGTTTTATAAATTCGCGGGATGATCGCGCAGGATTTTGTTTTGTAGGGGGATTTTGAGAGGGAGCGGCGTAGTTATTCATACGCCCGACCGAACAAAATTTTCATGCGAAACAAAAGCACCCGCAAAGGGTACGCCGGATTCGTAAGCGCTAAAGCGCAACGACTCCGCTGACCAGCGAGGGCACGCGTTAATTTTGAAATATCCGGGTTCATGATGTTCGTCACCTTCCCCAATAGCCCGTTCCGTCTGTTCAAGCCGTTTGAGCCCGCTGGCGACCAGCCGCAGGCCATCGAAAAACTGGTCGAGGGCATCGAGGACGGCTTGGCCTACCAGACCCTGCTGGGCGTGACCGGCTCGGGCAAGACGTACACCATGGCCAATGTGATTGCCCGGCTGGGGCGGCCGGCGCTGATCATGGCGCCCAACAAGACGCTGGCGGCGCAGCTGTATTCCGAAATGCGCGAGTTCTTCCCGGAAAACGCGGTCGAGTATTTCGTCTCCTACTACGACTACTACCAGCCCGAGGCCTATGTGCCGTCGCGCGACATGTTCATCGAGAAGGATTCCAGCATCAACGAGCACATCGAGCAGATGCGGCTCTCGGCGACCAAGTCGCTGCTGGAACGGCGCG
>JAHJNP010000316.1 GCA_018820745.1 Gammaproteobacteria bacterium | reverse complement strand
GAGGGATCGCGGCTGAAGGACCTGACTGCCTGGCGCGCCAAGCCGGCGGTGCCGATCGGCGGCAAGTACCGCATCATCGACTTCACGCTGTCGAACTGCGTCAACTCGGGCATCCGCCGCATCGGCGTGCTCACCCAGTACAAGTCGCATTCGCTGATTCGCCACCTGCAGCGTGCGTGGGGCTTCATGCGCGCCGAGATCGGCGAGTTCGTGGAAATCCTGCCGGCGCAGCAGCGTACCAACAAGAAGGAGTGGTACCAGGGCACCGCCGATGCACTGTTCCAGAACATCGACATCATGCAGCGCCACCACCCGGAGTATGTGCTGGTGCTGGGCGGCGACCATGTCTACACCATGGACTACTCGGAGATGCTGCTCTATCACGTGCAGACCGGCGCGGATTTCACCGTCGGCAGCATCGAGGTGCCGGCGGCCGAGGCGAGCGCATTCGGCGTGATGACGGTCGACGAGGACATGCGCATCACCCGATTCACCGAAAAACCCGCACAACCCGACAGCATTCCCGGCAAGCCCGGCATCACGCTGGTATCGATGGGGATTTACATTTTCTCCAAGGACTTTCTCTACAAGACGCTGATCGACGATGCCAGCAATCCCCAATCTGCCCACGACTTCGGCAAGAACATCATTCCCGACAACATCGGCGAAGCTCGTGCGATGGCTTTCCCTTTCCGCGACAAGGAGGGGCTGCCGGCCTACTGGCGCGACGTGGGGACGCTGTATTCCTATTGGCAGACCAACATGGAACTGTGCTCGGTCGAGCCCGAGCTCAACCTGTACAACCGCGACTGGCCGATCTGGACCTACCAGCCGCAATACCCGCCCGCCAAGTTTATCCTCGACGACGAGGGGCGGCGCGGCGAGGCGATCGACTCGCTGATCGCCGGCGGCTGCATCCTGTCGGGGGCGCGGGTCAAGCGATCGGTGCTGTTTTTCGCCACCACGGTGGAAAACTACAGCCTGATCAAGGACAGCGTGATCCTGCCCAAGGTCAGTATCGGCAGCCATTGCCGCATCACCCGCGCCATCATCGACAAGGGCTGCGTGATCGAAGACGGCACGGTGATCGGCGAGGATCCGGTGGAGGACGCCAAGCGCTTCCACGTGACCAGGGAAGGCATCACCCTGGTGACCCCGGCGATGCTCGGCCAGAATCTGTACGCGAGGCTGCAGAACGACTATGACGGCTAAGCCACTCAACGTGGTGCTGTGCTGGCATATGCACCAGCCGTATTACCGCGAAGGCCTCAAGGGCGCGTATCACCTGCCCTGGGTGTACCTGCACGGCATCAAGGACTACAGTGACATGGCCGCGCATCTGGAGCGCTATCCCTTGATGCGTGCAGTGGTGAATTTCGCGCCGGTGCTGCTGGAGCAGCTGGATGACTACGCACAGCAGCTCGATGTGCTGTTGAAGCATGGCAAGCCCACCCAGGACCACATGCTGAATCTGCTGTCCGGCGTCGAGCGCATCCCGTCGGATGTCGCCAGCCGTCTGCGCATCGTTCAGGATTGCCAGCGCTGCCATGCGCCGCGCATGATCCATCCGTATCCCGCGTTTCATCGGCTGTTGCGCATGATCAACCCCAGCAATGCCGACGCCGGGGGCGCTGCCGACCTGCCTGTGCATCTGGGCTACCTGTCCGAGCAATATTTTCTCGATCTCTTGACCTGGTATCACCTCGCCTGGCTGGGGCACTCGCTCAGGCAACTGCCGCTGGCGCAGCGGCTGATGGCGCAGGAAGAAGGCTTTTCCGCAGCCGACCGCCATGAATTGTTGCACCTGATGCAGAGCTGCATGGCCGGGCTGATTCCGCGTTACCGCGCGCTCGCCGAGCGCGGCCAGGTCGAACTGTCGATGACGCCCTACGGCCATCCCATCGTGCCGCTCTTGAACGACTTCGGCAACCTGCGCGACGCGTTGCCCGACGTTCCCGTTCCCGATGCGCCCGCCTACCCGGGGGGGGCGGAGCGTTCACGCTGGCATCTGCAGCATGGCGTCGCGGTGTTCGAGCGCTACTTCGGCATCAGGCCGGCGGGCGTGTGGCTGTCGGAAGGTGGGGTGAGCGAGGATGCGCTGGCCCAGCTCGACGAAATGGAATTTGCCTGGACTGCCTCGGGCGAGGGCGTATGGCGCAACAGCTGCGCCAAGTCGGGCTGCCCGGACGACGAGGTGCAAAGCCGACACACGCTGTTTTCGCCAGCGCGCATCGACGGCTTCAAGACGCGGGTGTTTTTCCGCGACGACGGCCTGTCGGACCTGATCGGCTTCAAATACAGCGACTGGCACGCCGACCACGCGGTGGCCGATTTCGTCCAGCATCTGGAAAACATCGCCACTTTTTTTGGCAAGGACGCCACCCGCCATGTGGTATCGGTCATTCTCGACGGCGAAAACGCCTGGGAGTACTACCCCGACAACGGCCACCATTTCCTGGACGCGCTCTACGCGACGCTGTCCAGCCATCCCACCCTCAAGGTCGGCACCTTCGCCGAGCAGGCTGCGCACGCGCCGGCCAAGGCCATGAAGCGGCTGGCGGCCGGCAGCTGGGTCTACGGCAGCTTTTCGACCTGGATCGGATCGGACGACAAGAACCGCGGCTGGGACTATCTGGTCGCTGCCAAAAAGGCCTACGACAGCGTGGTGGCCGCCGGCAAACTGAACGCCGACCAACTGGCGCTGGCCACCCGCCAGCTTGCGGTGTGTGAAGGTTCAGACTG
>JAHJNP010000315.1 GCA_018820745.1 Gammaproteobacteria bacterium | reverse complement strand
TGCAGGTGCTGTCGCCCGATTTCATCCGCCACTTCCCCAGCCGCATCATCAACATCCACCATTCGTTTTTGCCCGCGTTTCACGGCGCCAAGCCGTATCACCGGGCGTTCGAACGCGGGGTCAAGCTGATCGGCGCGACCGCGCACTACGTCACCGAGACGCTCGACGACGGCCCCATCATCGAGCAGGACGTGGCGCGCATCTCGCATCGCGACGCCCTCGACGACCTGATCAAGAAGGGGGCGGACCTGGAGAAGGTGGTGCTGTCGCGCGCGGTGAAATGGCACCTCGACAATCGCGTGCTGGTGTACGCCAACAAGACCGTCGTGTTCGACTGAAGCCATGCTCACACTCAATGTCTCCGGCGCCGATCCGGTGCTGCAACAGCCGGTCGAGACCCGGCCAAAAACGATCGCGGAATGGCTGGACCGCCTGCCCTTCGCCAGCCCGGCGGACACCGCCCGGCAACTGGTTGCGGCCCTGTACGGGCTCAACCGTCATGCGCTGGGCGCGGACGAACACTACGCGCTGCTGGCCCTGTACCGCCCGGTGGTTGCGCGCGTGACCGGCAGCCTGGAAACGCAGTTCGCCAACGCCGGGGTGCCGCCTCACGCACAGCAAAGACAAGTCGGCACCCTGCTGCGCGAACTGCAGATCGAAATCAGCATCGGCTACAAGCAAGTCCTGCTGGCCATGGCCAACCGGCGCTTCGGCCGTGCCAGCCCCAAACGCACGGCTGAAGTTTCGGCTCGGCTGCTGGCGGCCCTGGGCGACATCCAGACCGCCTGCTACCTGACCTATACCCCCCTCCCCGTCGGCCTGTGGCAGGAAATGCACCAGATCCACGCCTTCGCCCAGGCCTCGAACCTGGCCGACAACGCCGTGGGCGACGCAGCATCGCCCAGCCTGGCCTACAGCCAGGCCTTGCTGTTCGCGCTGGCCGACCCGCCGCACATGGGCTACGCCGAACTGGTCCACACCCGGCTGTACCTCAACCAATTCGCCGCGCTGGCGATGCTGACCTCGGCGCCGGTAGCCGGCCACTGCGGCTTTCCCATCCAGGCCGAGGGCGATGCGCCACCGAATCATTTCGCGGCCGGCCAGCCCCACGGCGGGCTCTGGCTCGACACCGCGGCGCTGTATCGCCACCTGCACAAAACCGTGCTGCGCCTGCGCAGCGGCGAGACGCCGCAGCGCATCGGCCTGCCGCCGGGAATGGAAGGCGAAGTCAGCCTGAGGCTGTGCAAACGCCTGCTCAAACAGTGGAGCACCGGTGCGACGCGCGCGTTCAAGCGATACGTCCCCCCCGCCAGCACGGTGCAGCTGGTGGCCGGCGTGAGCGCCATCCACCGGCTGCTCGAACCGCAAGCCGCCCCATTCCAGCAGGATGACGCGGACAGCCTGCTGATCTCCGACGTCGAACCTGTGTTCGCTGCGCCGGCCGCCGTCAACGCCACCCAGTGGACGGTCAGCAACGACAGCGCGTCCGGCCTCGCCCTCTACGGCACCCCGGACGCCCCGCTGAACCTGAAAGTGGGCGACCCGCTGGCGCTGCGCGCCGACGAGACGGCGGCATGGTCGCTGGGGGTGATCCGCTGGATCCGCATGGGCGATGCGCTGCAGGTCGAGCTTGGCGTCGAGCGGCTGTCGCCGCAGGTTCAGCCGGTGTGGGTGCGCCCCCTGCGTGGCCACAGCAAGGCCAACCCGGATGCGGCGCTGCTCGTTCCGGGCGTGGCGGCACTGAAGCAGCAGGATCGCCTGCTGCTGCCGAGCCACCTGTATGAGATCGGCATGGACGCCGACGTCTGGCAGCCGCCGCACCAGTACACCCTCACCTTCGGCCGGCGCCAGGAACGCACGCCGAGCTTCGATTTGATCGATTTCACCCTTTTTGCAGACGAGCAGCCATGAGCGAGATTCTTGTTGTGTATTACAGCGCCGGCGGCAGCGTGCGCGAGATGGCGCAGCTGGTCGCGCGCGGCATCCATCAGGTGGCCGGCGCCACCGCCCGCGTGCGCACGGTGCCGCCGGTGGCGCCGCGCACCCAGGTGGCCGAGCC
>JAHJNP010000314.1 GCA_018820745.1 Gammaproteobacteria bacterium | reverse complement strand
TCTACGACCAGGAACTGCCGGTCGAGGAGCGCCAGCCCGCCTGCGTGCTGACCTGCCCGGCGCACGCCCGCATGTTCGGCGACTTCGACGACCCCGATTCGGCAGTGTCGCGCACCGTGCGCGAGCGCGGCGGCTTCCCGCTGATGCCCGAGCTCAACTACAACCCGACCAACACTTACCTGCCGCCGCGCAGCAGGCCGGTGATTCCGGTCGACACCAAGCCAAAGGGCGGACTGAAGGAAAGCATCAAGCAGTTCGCCAACAGACTGGTGCGCCGCTAATTTTATTGAACTGTCGCTCAGCCTGACCCGACGTCATTGCGAGCAACGCGAAGCAATCCAGAAAGCCCGCGGAACCGGCAACATCTGGATCGCCACGATCTCGCGATGACGGAATAAAGAACAAACAGGAGTAACCATGCATCCCGCTTTCTCAGTCATTTTCTTCACCGTTGCATCGGGCGCCGGCTTCGGCCTGTTCTCGCTGCTGTTCATTGCTGACTTCTTCAAGCTCGGCGGCAGCTTCAGCAATGACCAACTCGTCGCGGGCGGCCTCATCGCGCTGGCCTTGGTCGTGTTCGGCCTGTTGTCGTCGACTTTCCACCTCGCCAACCCGAAAAATGCCTGGCGCGCCTTCAGCCGTTTCCGCACCTCGTGGCTGTCGCGCGAAGGCGTGTTCGCCGTGGTATTCATGCCGCTGGCGCTGATCTATCTCGCCAGCATCATGTTCGACGCGCCGCAGTGGCTGCGCGTCAGCAGCGGCTTTCTGACCGCGGTGATGGCCTGGATCACGGTGTTCTCCACCGGCATGATCTACGCCTGTTTGAAAACCATCCGTCAGTGGAATACGCCGCTGGTGCCGGCCAACTACCTAGCGCTCGGGTACGCCAGCGGCAGCCTGTTGCTGCTGCTGGGCGCGGTGATCGCAGAACTCGACACCACGCCCTACATCGCGATGTCGGCGCTGATCCTGGCGATTGCCGCTGTGCTGAAGGCGATCTACTACTTCTGGATCCGCAGCCCCGGCCTGTCGCCGACCATCAACACCGCCACCGGCCTCACCCGCGCCCAGGTCAAGCTGCTCGACACCGGCCACACCCACGGCACCTTCCTCACCCAGGAATTCGGCTTCCAGATCGCGCGGCAGCGAGCCAGTTTGCTCAAGGCCGTGGTGTTCGTGCTGGGCTTTGCGGTGCCCGGCCTGATGCTGATGTGGGTTTTCAACCAGCAAGGCGGCCAAACCGCAGCCATCATCGCGGCCCTTGCCGGCCTTGCCGGCGCAGCAGTCGAACGCTGGCTGTTCTTCGCAGAGGCCCGCCACGTCGTCAACCTGTATCACGGCGCCCAGCGCTGTTGAACGATGCCATTTCCACGGACCGCCCGTCGTAGGAGGGCCGCCCTCGGCCCGATGCCGTGGCGATCGCGGCAGTACGAAAATCGTGGCGAGCACCCAGAGGGCATAAAGGCGGCACTCCCACAGGGGTGGCGGCGCCGAGCCTCACCCTTGGCGTGCCCCCCGCTTTGGGGTATATTAGAAAACGCTAATTTCCCATTGCAGGAGTGTGACCTTTATGTTTGGACTGTCAGGTTTCAAGGAAGTCGATCCCGGCTACGTTGCGGAAATCGCCACCAAGGGCGCGCATCTGATTGATGTGCGCTCCGAGGCTGAAGTCGCACAAGGTGTGATCGATGGCGCTATCCACATCCCGTTGCACATGCTACCGCTACGTGCAGCCGATATTCCCCAGGATAAACCCGTCGTGATCTATTGCCGCTCCGGCGCGCGTTCGGCTCAGGCCTGTGCGTTCATGGCCTCCAAAGGTTTCGACAACATGCATAACCTGGCGGGCGGTATCATGGCCTGGGCGCGTTCGGGAAACGCGCTTAGTCTGCCGCGCTGACGCACCCGCAATCACATTTCCGGATTTCGCCCCGCTTAGCAATTGCGGTTGCAAAGGGGGAACTTCTGGTTTAATGTACCGCAGCGATTTTTAGTACATGCCGATTTACTGTAAGGAGAACCCAATGAATTTCGATA
>JAHJNP010000023.1 GCA_018820745.1 Gammaproteobacteria bacterium | reverse complement strand
GCCGATGACGTCGATCATCGCCTGCGGCTTGTAGCCGGACTTCGCCAGATATTCGGCGCCGAGGCGGTCGGACTCCAGCTCGTGCTCGCGGCCATAGCCCGCGGTCCAGGCCTGCGCCAGCGTTTGCAGCAGCGACGCGCCCGCCTGGTTGCCCATCCCCGGCACCAGGATCGACCCCAGCACCGCACCCAGCCCGACCGCGGTGGACGTGCTTTGCTGGCGCACGCCGTGGCGCGCGGTGACATGGCCGATTTCATGGCCGACGACGCCGGCCAGCTCGGCCTCGGAATTCAGGTACGCCATGAGGCCGCGCGTGATGTAGACATAGCCGCCGGGCAGCGCAAAGGCATTGACGTCGGGACTGTCGACCACGGTGAAATGCCATTGCAGGTGCGGCCGGTGGCTTTGCTGCGCCAGCCGCTGGCCAACCTCGTCCACGTAGGCCTGCAGCGCCGGATTGGCCAGCGCCGCGTATTCCTTCAGCACCGTCTGGTGCGCCTGCGCGCCCAGCTGAATTTCCTGCTGCGCCGACATCAGCACGAAGTCCTGGTCGCCGGTGACCGGATTTTGCGCGCAGTGGGTCAGTGCCAGCGAACCGAAGGCAATGATGGCAATACGACGAAAAGCGCGGGGGGTCACGTCAGTCTCTTCCTCGAGAAGGCGGCGTACGAAATGATCCTAGAAACCGCAGTTGGACGCGCCCGATGGTGCGTCTGGGCGCGTGTCTGCCGCGAAGCAACGAGGCGGCAGGCCGGGGCCTGCAACGAGGCGCGAGAGCGGAGTCGTTGCCGCTTTAGCGGCTTTACGAATCCGGCCTGCCCCTTGCGGGTACAAAGGCAGGCGCGTGACCAGGCGTGCCAGCGGGTGCGTAGCGGTGTCACCCAAAAGGTGAACATGAACGAAGGCATAGAAAGCAGTATTCATGCGGTTCCTGTGAGGGAAATGAGCGGTCAACTGCGGTTTCTAGGATGATACCGTTGCCGCGCCGCAAAAATGCAAAAAGCGGCCATAGCCGCTTTTTGCATGCATCGCGCAGACCGGCTTGCTTCAAGCCGCGGTTGATTTAATCCCGTAGCGCTAGCGGAACTTCTCGACGCGACCCGCAGTGTCGACGATCTTATGCTTGCCGGTATAGAACGGATGGCAAGCAGAGCAGACTTCCACATGCAGGGCGTCTTTGCCCAGCGTGGAACGGGTTTTGAAGGTGTTGCTGCAGGAGCAGGTCACGGTCACTTCGTTGTAATCGGGGTGAATGCCGGCTTTCATGGCAATTCCTTAAATGAGTTGAATTCGGAGAACGCGGGAGTATAGCGGAGACAGGCGCCCCGATCAACCCCGCCGCATCGAGTCGAAGAACTCGCTGTTGTTTTTCGTCGCACGGATCTTGTCCAACAGAAATTCCATCGCCTCCATGTCGTCCATCGGGTACAGCAGCTTCCGGAGCACCCACACCTTCTGCAGGATGTCTTGCGGCATCAGCAGTTCTTCGCGGCGGGTGCCGGAGCGGTTGACGTTGATGGCGGGGTACTGGCGCTTCTCGGCCATCTTGCGGTCGAGATGGATTTCGAGGTTGCCGGTGCCCTTGAATTCTTCGTAGATCACGTCGTCCATGCGGCTGCCGGTGTCGACCAGCGCGGTGGCGATGATGGTGAGACTGCCGCCTTCCTCGATGTTGCGTGCGGCGCCAAAGAAGCGCTTGGGCTTCTGCAGCGCGTTGGCGTCGACGCCGCCGGTGAGCACCTTGCCGGAGGCGGGCTGCACGGCGTTGTAGGCGCGCGCCAGGCGGGTGATCGAGTCGAGCAGGATCACCACGTCTTTCTTGTGCTCGACCAGGCGCTTGGCGCGATCAATCACCATTTCAGCGACCTGCACGTGGCGGCTGGCGGGTTCGTCGAAGGTGGAGGCGATGACTTCGCCGCGAACGGTGCGGCTCATCTCGGTCACTTCTTCCGGGCGCTCGTCGATCAGCAGCACGAACAACACGACGTCGGGATGATTGGAGGTGATGGCGTGGGCGATGTGCTGCAGCATCACCGTCTTGCCGGTCTTGGGCGGCGCCACCAGCAGGCCGCGCTGGCCCTTGCCGATCGGCGCGACGATGTCGATCACGCGGCTGGTGATGTTTTCCTCGGCCTTGACGTCGCGTTCCAGCTTGAGCGGCTGGTCGGGGTGCAGCGGCGTGAGGTTTTCGAACAGGATCTTGTTTTTGCTGGCTTCGGGCGGCTCGTCGTTGATCTTGTCGAGCTTGGTCATCGCCGAGTAGCGCTCACCGTCCTTGGGGGTGCGGATTTCGCCTTCGATCTTGTCGCCGGTGTGCAGGTTGAAGCGGCGGATCTGAGACGGCGACACGTAGATGTCGTCGGTGTTGGCCAGATACGAGGCTTCCGGCGAACGCAGGAACCCGAAGCCGTCCGGCAGCACTTCCAGCACGCCGTCCCCGTAGATGCTCTCGCCGCGCTTGGCCACCGCTTTCAGGATGGCGAAGATCAGCTCCTGCTTGCGGAAGCGGTTGGCGTTGTCGATGCCGTTGGTGACGGCAAGTTCAAGTAGTTCGGTGATCGGTTTTTGCTTGAGTTCGGAAAGGTACATGGACGGGGCCTGAGTAGGCTCGCTTGAAAGAGCCGGGAGGTGAGGGAGGGGTGAAGCCGGATGGTGCTGCGCGCAGGCGGCGCCGGGATGCGCCATCCGGTAAGACTTTATTAGATGTTACTGTCGACGAAAGCGGTGAGTTGCGACTTTGACAGGGCGCCGACCTTGGTGGCCTCGACGTTGCCGTTCTTGAAAATCATCAAAGTGGGGATGCCGCGGATGCCGAACTTCGGCGGGGTGGCCTGGTTTTCATCGATGTTGAGCTTGCACACCTTGAGCTTGCCGGCGTATTCCTTG
>JAHJNP010000313.1 GCA_018820745.1 Gammaproteobacteria bacterium | reverse complement strand
TAGCCGCGTTTGACCAGGGCCTGATCGATCGGCTGCACTTTCACGACTTGATAGCCGCTGTTTTGCGCTGCGGCGGTCACTGCATCGATGGCCACCGGCAAGTCCATCGTGCGGATGGCGGTCAGCGGGGCGGCATGCGCCGGCGTCCCCCCGAGAAGCACCAAAAGTGCGCACGCGAGTTTCGTCATAGTGCGGCCTCCTTCATGATTTCCAGGTAGTCCTGCTTCACTTTTTCGCAGTGTTCATGCAGGCGGTAATTGCCCATGCGATTCGATACCCAAACCGGATTCACGGCCATCAAAGCCACGCCCTTGCCCGTTTCGAGCAGGGTAATCCGGCAAGGCAGAAACTCGGCAGTGCGGGTATCGAGTGCCAGGACCTGGCTCATGAGATCAAAGTTGCAAAAGTAGATGATGCGGACGGATCGCGTCTCCAGGCCCGCCGGCACCAGGCGGCTGTCGATCGACTGCTGGCGAACGAAGGTGTAGTTGTGGTTGCCGATGGCCTGGACCAGTAGTTCGCTTGCCTGCTCGATGTTTTTGCCACTGAGGAAAACGTTGAGCAGGGGTTCTTCATTCTGTGCCGTTGCCGGCGTGGCCAGAAGCAGGCCAAACGAGAAGAACAGCACCCTCAGCCAGGGCGGATATCTGGACATGTTTTACCCCCTAAGGCACAACATTCAGCCCAATCTATGCAATAAACGTTCCCGTCACTACATTACCAATTGAATGTTACGCAAAAGGTGGCAGGCCCCTTTTCGTGGCAGACGCCTGCCATGCCCCCGGCGCGCAGACAACGGTTTCTCGATGAAAAGATCAGGCTCTCGCAGGCTCTAAGGCTCGCGGGGTCGCGGGGTCGCGGGGTCGCGCGGGGTCGCGTAGCAAGGTCGAAACGCAGGTCGCACACATGGGGCGGGGTCAGGTCTTGCCTTTTGCGGCAAAAGGCAAGACCTGACCCCCTCAGTTTAGACCTGACCCCCTCAGTTTTGGCGGCCCAGTACCAACTCGTGGTCGAGTGCATCGAGCAGGTCTTTGACGGTGAGGCCGAGTGCGGTGTCGCCTTCACTCACCAGGCAAGACACGGGGTGAACTGCCCCGGGTTTTTCGCATTAGAAGGGGGCAGCGTGAGCTGCCCCCTTTCGCTTGCACTACAGTAAAAAAACGGAATCAGACATCGCCATTTGGAACCTGACGCACGTCTTGTGAAAAATCATCGCCTTTCATCGATTAGGGTGCTTCATGCGGACAAAAGTCATTGTTTATGCTGCGCTGCTTTCGCTGGGGGTCGTCATCCCGGCTTGGGCTACTCCACGCACCCTGCCTGTGTCGCCGGCCCATGAGAAAGAAGCACCGCTCATGAATGAACCCCGGCAAGAACGGGTTACGCCGCCGGTGCCGCCCCGCGGCCAGATGCTTTACGAGAATCACTGCATGTCCTGCCACGAAAGTGTCGTTCACATCCGTGGCAACCACCGTACCCGATCGCTGGCGGAACTGCGGGGGAGGGTGTCGCACTGGGCAAACGCTTTGCACTTGCGCTGGGGCAAGGAAGAAGTCGAGGAGGTGGTGACCCACCTCAATGATCATTATTACAAGTTCGAATCCCGCTAGAAATGAAACAAGCGCATCGAGAGGATGTGCCTATGTGTTTTAGCCAGGCATTCAAGGCAAGGCCGTCGCTATGGATGTTGATGTTTGTGCTTGTCTGCGGAGTATGGCTCGCAAGCGGGAAGTCCTTTGCTGCCGTATCAGACATATCCGTCGAACCGCTACGCGCGAAGTACGCGGAATTGGGCGAGCAGCTGCGCAATAACCAGTTTCAACGGGCGCTCTATCTTGATTCTTCGCAATCTTCGACCGATTTGAAGGGCGAAATCTACGCCGTGGTCGATTACCCGTTTGACATCGTTAACGGGGCGCTCAACAACCCTGCGCATTGGTGTGATGTGCTGATGCTGCACATCAACGTCAAATACTGTAATGCGTCCAGACATGGGGACGGCACTGTTCTCAGCGTCAATATCGGAAGGAAATACTTTCAGCCACTGGAAGATGCCTATCGTCTCGATTTCAACTATCGAGCGGTCGTCACGACGCCGGAGTATTTCGCACTGGAACTCAATGCCGATGACGGACCCTTGAGCACCCATGACTATCGCATCTGGATTGAAGCCACATCACTTGATGATGGGCGCACCTTTCTGCATGTCACCTATGCCTATGAGTTTGGTTTGATTGGCCGTCTTGCGATGCAAGTCTATCTGGCAACAATCGGCAGGGATAAGGTCGGGTTTACCGTCACCGAAACACTGTCCAATGGCCACCCTGTTTATATCAAAGGGGTTCGCGGCGTGGTGGAACGCAATACCATGCGCTATTACCTGGCTATCGATGCCTATTTTGACGCGTTGACCACATCGCCCGAGGATCAGTTGGAGAAACGATTGCAGAAGTGGTATCACAGCGCTGAACAATACGCCCGCCAACTGCATGAAGTAGAGCGGGAGGATTACCTCGACATGAAACGAAGGGAGTACCAGCGCCAGCAGGTTGCGCAATAGTTTCGGTGACGGCCTTGCTGGCCTGGTATCGGGCCGGGAAGGCGAGCGGCGCTTGAGCCGCGCCGCCAGGCAGGAATAGTCGGATCCCGCTTCAGCCCTTCAACTTCGAAAACGCCGCCGCCATGGCGCCGCCCATCGGCGCTGGAGCGGGCGCACGGTTCGGTTTGCCGCCCGCCGGTTTGCCCTGACTGCGATTGTCGCGCGGCGGACGCTGGGCCGCTTGCGGCTTCTCGCCGCTCTTCTCCGGCGCATCGCTCAGTCGCATCGTCAGCGCGATGCGTTTGCGCTTTTCGTCCACTTCCAGCACTTTGACCTTCACGATCTGCCCGGCCTTGACCACGCTGTGCGGGTCTTTGACGAAGGTGTTGGACAGCGCCGAGATGTGGACCAGGCCATCCTGATGCACGCCGATGTCGACGAACGCGCCGAACGCGGCGACGTTGGTGACGACGCCTTCCAGGATCATGTCGGGCTTCAGGTCGGCGAGTTTTTCCACGCCTTCCCTGAAGGTCGCGGTGGTGAATTCGGGGCGCGGGTCGCGGCCGGGCTTTTCGAGTTCCTTGAGGATGTCGGTGATGGTGGGGATGCCGAATTGTGCATCCCGGTATTTCGCCGGATCGAGTGACTTCAAGAGGCTGCCGTTGCCGATCACGGCTTTGAGGTCCTGCTGGATGTCGGCGAGGATCGCTTGCACCAGCGGATACGATTCGGGGTGGACGGCGGAGGCGTCGAGCGGATCGTTGCCGTCCATGATGCGCAAAAAGCCCGCCGCCTGCTCGAAGGTCTTTGCGCCCAGGCGCGGCACGTCGAGCAGTTGTGCGCGGCTGGCAAACCTGCCCTGGGTCTCGCGGTGGGTGACGATGGCCTGCGCGACGCTGTTGCTCAAGCCGGAGACGCGCGCGAGCAAGGGCACCGAGGCCGTGTTGACGTCGACGCCGACGGCGTTGACGCAGTCTTCCACCACCGCATCGAGCGAGCGCGCGAGCTGGAACTGGCTGACGTCGTGCTGGTACTGGCCGACCCCGATCGACTTGGGATCGATCTTCACCAGCTCGGCCAGCGGGTCCTGCAGGCGGCGCGCGATGGAGACCGCGCCGCGCAGCGAGACGTCCAGCTCGGGCAGTTCGCGCGAGGCGAATTCGGACGCGGAATACACCGACGCGCCCGCCTCGGACACCACCACGCTGGTCAGCTTCAGTTCGGGACGCAGCTTGATGAGGTCGCGCGCCAGCTTGTCGGTCTCGCGCGAAGCGGTGCCGTTGCCGATCGAGATCACTGAAACCCGGTGCTGCTCGGCCAGCTTGGCCAGCGTGTGCAGCGAACCGTCCCAGTCGTTGCGCGGTTGGTGCGGGTAGATGGTGGCGGTGTCCAGCACCTTGCCGGTCTCGTCCGTGACCGCCACTTTCACGCCGGTGCGGATGCCGGGGTCGAGCCCCATGGTGACGCGCGGCCCGGCCGGCGCGGCCAGCAACAGGGCCTTGAGGTTGCGCGCAAACACGTTGATGGCTTCGGTTTCGGCGTTGCTGCGCAGCGTGCCCATCAGCTCCAGCTCCAGGTGCATGAAGCTCTTCACGCGCCAGGTGAAGCGCACCGTGTCCATCAGCCAGCGGTCGGCGGGGCGGCTCTGATCCTGGATGCCGAAGCGGCCGGCGATGCGCGCCTCGCAGGGATTGTGCGGCGCGCTCCAGGCCGGCCGTTCTTCCTCGCTGTCGAGGCGCAGCCGCACGTCGAGCAGGTCTTCGCGCCGCCCGCGAAAGAGCGCCAGCGCGCGGTGCGACGGAATGGTGCCGATCGATTCTGAATAGTCGAAGTAGTCGGCGTACTTTTCCGCCGCGGATTCTTTGCTTTCGCGCACTTTCGATTCGACGATGCCGTGTTCCTGCACGTAGTCGCGCAGCCATTGCAGCAGGGGCGCATCCTCGGCGAAGCGCTCCATCAGGATCTGCCGCGCGCCGTCGAGCGCGGCCTTGGCGTCCGCCACGCCGGGGTTGTCGCCCTGCTCGGTGCTGAAGGGCTCGCGCAGATACGCCGCTGCTTCCGCGTCGGGATTGAGCATCGGGTTCGCCAGCAGGGCGTCGGCCAGCGGCTCCAGTCCCGCCTCCTGCGCGATCTGCACCTTGGTGCGCCGCTTCTGCTTGTAGGGCAGGTAGAGGTCTTCCAGATGCGTCTTGTCCGCGGCCAGCGAGATCGCCGTGAGGAGCTCGGGCGTCATCTTGTTCTGCTCGGTGATCGACCCGATGATGGCCGCGCGGCGGTCTTCCAGCTCGCGCAGATAGCGCAGCCGGTCTTCCAGCAGGCGCAGCTGCGTGTCGTCCAGGCCGCCCGTCGCCTCCTTGCGATAGCGCGAGATGAACGGCACCGTCGCCCCCCCGTCGAGCAAGGCAATGGCCGCAGCAACCTGCGCAGGTTTGGCCGCAATCTCGGCGGCGAGTCGGTGTTCGATGGAGGGGAGCATGGTTCGATTGACTGCATGAGTCAGCCTCCGTGTCGCGAGGCCGGGGGGTAAGTTCCAGGTTGCGCATTATGCCTAATACTCGCGCCTCGCTCATCCCTCCATTGTTTCCCCGGTTTCTATACTGGGGGTTGGCCAGGGGGCAAGGGGATGGCTGGAGGGTTTTGAAATGACCAAGTGGATATTCGAACCAGGACATTCCGGCGCAGCGTTTGCCGTGCGGCACATGATGGTTTCGCACATGCGCGGCCTGTTCAAGAACGTGCGTGGCAGCATGGATTTCGACCCAGACAATCCGGCGGACGCCGCGGCTGTCGAGGCGACGATCAATGCGGCGGGCATCTGGACGGGGGACGATGCGCGCGATGCGCACCTGCGGGGTGCGGACTTCCTGGATGTGGAGACGTATCCGGAGATCGCCTTCCGCAGTACCGAGGTCCGCTGCGCGGGCGAAGCCGATTTCAGGGTCGCGGGCGATCTCACCCTTCGCGGCGTGACCCGTCCGGTCGTGCTGGCTACCCATTATCTGGGCCGCTGGCAGTGCCCGTACTGGGAAGGCGGCAAGGACCTGGGGCCGACGGCCCGCATCGGCTTCGTCGCTACCACGGCGATCAACCGCCATCACTTCGGCGTGAGCTGGAATGCGCCCATGGACCGGGGCGGCATGGTGGTCGGCGACGAGGTTGCGATCACCCTGGACGTCGAGGCCATTGCCGAATCCGACATGCAGCGGATAGCCGGGATTCTGCGGGGACAGTGAATCCCTTCGGGGGCAAACATATCTGGATCGCCACGGCCCTGCGGGCCTCGTGATGACGGCATCAATCAGCGCTTCCCAAGATAATTTGCAAGGTCTGTCCCCGCCTGGGCCATTTTTCTGCTGCGCGTCGAGCGTCGCTCAGACACTGGCCGGAGTATGCAGCTGCTATAACGAAGCTTCTTGTTGAAGGAGCGATGTCATGCGCATGCAATCTTTTCTTGTCGCGCCCATGGTGGCCGCATTGGCTTTGACCGGTTGCGCGACCGATGGACCCAGGGAGCAGGCCGGGACGATCATCGGCGGCGTGCTGGGCGGCGTGCTGGGTGCGCAGGTCGGCGGCGGCCACGGGCGGACGGTGGCGATCATCGCCGGCGCGCTGGCTGGGGCGGCGATCGGCGGTGCGGTGGGCGAGTCGATGGACGACAACGACCGCAGGAAGGTGGCGGAAACGCTGGAAGGCGTACGCACGGGCGTTCCCGCAGCCTGGATCAACCCCGACACCGGCGTGCAGTATTCGGTGACGCCCACCCGCACCTATGACACGGCCACCGGACCGTGCCGGGAGTTCACCACCAAGGCTATCATCGGTGGCAAGCGGGAAACCGTGTTCGGCACGGCCTGCCGGCAGGCCGACGGCAGCTGGCAGGTGATGAACTGACCGTGCGGCCCGGTGCTTGGCGCCTGCTGTGAAATGTCAAACAGGAGGTACTGCCATGCACCGCGCTGAGCACATCCGGGTAACAGCCATCGCGGCGCTGGCGCTGCTCGCTGTATTCGGCATGCGCCCCGCATTCGCCAAGGAAACGACGTGCGTCGGGATGCTGGTCGGCGTCACCGTCGAGAATCTTCGCGTGCCCAGCGGCAGGATCTGCACGCTCGATGCGATCCGGGTGAAAGGCACGCTGACGGTCGAACGCGACGCGACGCTGTATGCGCGCCAGGTGCATGTCGTCGGCAACGTCCAGGCGGAAAACGCGAAGCAGGTCAGCGTGACGTCCGATTCGACGGTCGGCGGCAGCATCCAGATCAAGCAGGGCGGCGCGGCCACGATACACCGTGTCAGGGTGACGGGCGACATCCAGTTCGAGTCCAATTCGGGGGCGTTGAGCGCGCACGAAAACAGGGTCGGCGGCAACCTGCAGGCCTTCCGGAACCGGGGCGGCGTCAGGATTGCCGGCAACGTGATCGACGGCAACCTGCAGTGCAAGGAAAATGTTCCCGCGCCAAAGGGCAGCAACAACCTTGTAAAAGGCAGCAAGGAAGACCAGTGCAGGCAGTTCTGATTGATGCCGTCATCGCGAGGCCCGCAGGGCCGTGGCGATCCGGAGCGCGTTGATTTCGCTGGCACTTGCCCCATGGGTATTCTGGATTGCTTCGCTGCGCTCGCAATGACAGCCGCGCCACTGGGCACGAATGGGAAAGCGATTCCGGGGGCCTGTCGCCTCACTCCTCTGCCAGCAACGGCGGGATCGGGCAGTCGAGTTTGGCGCCGATGATGCGCAGCAGCTCTGCCTCGTGGATCGTCACCTGGCCGTCGTGGGCGATGGCGGCGCTGCACGCCTCGATGAGGCGGGCACGCAACCGGTAATCGAGGGTGGCGAGCCGGGTGAGCGACTGATCGAAGCGGGGCAGCGGGAGGGTGTTGCGCGCGCTCAATGTCCATTCGCCGTCGGGCGGCAGAAACGCCGTCGCAGCGGCAAAGGCGCGCTGGGCAAGCAGCAGGTCGCGATGGCCGAGATGAACGAGCAGTGACAGCACCGTCTCGCAATCCTCATGCACGCGCTTCTGTGGATAGGGCTGGATGGCCCCCTTGTCGCCCGGCTTGCCGGTCAGGGCGGCGCGCAGCAGCGAGTCGACCAGATACTCGAAAAGGGTGACGTTGCCGTCGGCCTCGATGAGCCGTTTGGCATTGACGAGCAGCCGTTCGGCGCCCGGACCCTCCTCCCCGAGCGCGGGCATCGCCAGCTCCAGGATCGGCAGCCAGGTGGCGCGCCCCGCCGCGATCAGCTCGGGAACGCGCGCTGCTGCCAGCTCGACCAGTTCGGGCGCTTCGTCCTTGAGCGCACGGCGCAACACCTGCGCCGGCTGCGCCTCCCCCACCACCAGCAGGGCGTAGAGGAGTGCACGTGCCCGGTCGGGATGGCGGGTGTCGTCGCGTATCGATGGCGGCAGCGATTCAATCAGGTCGTGGGCGTAGGCGACCTGACGCGGCGTCACGGTGCCGACGCTGGCCACCACCTGTTGCGGCGTGATCGCCACGCGCTCGTTCGCGGCAAAGCCTGAGACGCCCACCGCCGGCTGAAAGCCTGCGCCGGCGCTGCGCTTTTGTTCCATGCGGAAGCTGCGATCGATGCGGCGGATGCGCTCGTCAATGGGCGGATGGGTGGCCAGGAAGCCGAACAGGGTGGAAATCCCTTCGCCAAAAAAGAGGTGGCTCGCCTCTTCTGCCTTGGGGTGGTGAATGGCCGACTGTTCAAAGCCGCCGATCTTTTTCAGGGCGCCGCCGATGCCGCCAGGGTTGCGGGTGAACTGCACGGCGGAGGCATCGGCGAGAAATTCGCGCTGGCGCGAAGCGGCCGCCTTGATCAGGTTGCCGAAGAAGACGCCGATGTAGCCGATCGCCAGCAGCGCCAGACCGAAGAAGGCGATGCCGCCGCTGTTTTTCGAGCGGCCGCGCCCGGCGCCGCGCAGGATGACGCGCCCGATCAGCGCCAGCAGCAGAATGCCGTGGAGGATGCCGATGAGGCGCAGGTTGAGTCGCATGTCGCCGTTGAGGATGTGGCTGAACTCGTGGGCAACAACGCCTTGCAGCTCATCGCGCGAGAGCTGCTCGAGCGTGCCGCGCGTCACCGCGACCACGGCCTGCTGGGTGCTGAAGCCGGCGGCGAAGGCGTTGATGCCGTGCTCGTCGTCGAGAATGAACACCTTGGGCGTCGGCACGCCCGAGGCGATCGCCATTTCGTCGACGATGTTGAGCAGACGCATTTCGAGGAGATCGCCGCTGGCGCGCAAGACCTGCCGCCCGCCGAGCGACTTGGCGACCGATTCGCCGCCGCCACTGGCCAGCGCGCTGATTTTGTAGAGACTGCCGCTCGTGATGAAGAGTGTCGTCACCCCCGCGACAGCCAGGAACAGACCGGGATTCCAGAATGACAGGGGCTGCTCGCCCCTCGTGCCGATGACAACAATCGCTGCCAGATAGACTGCGACGATGACAGCAGCCACCGCCATCACGAATAGTGCAATCAGCCAGCGGGTCTGGCGTCGCGCCTGCTCCTGCGCGCCAAAGAAATCCATTATTGAGGATTAGAAGGAGACTTTGACCGGCTTGCGTGCCTCCTTCTCCTCCAGCTCCAGCAACTGCGCCGCCGTGAAGGAGAAACTGCCGGCGATGATGCTGTCGGGGAATGATTCGCGCTTGTTGTTGTAGTGCATCACGGCGTCGTTGTAGGCTTGACGGGCGAAAGCGATTTTATTCTCGGTGCTGGAGAGCTCCTCCTGCAACTGCATCATGGTCTGGTTCGCCTTCAGGTCGGGATAGGCCTCGGAAAGGGCGAAGAAGCGGCTCAGCATGCCGCTCAGTGCGTTCTCGGCGCCCCCCAGTTCCCGCATCGCCATCGCATTGGTCGGATCGGCCTCCACCGCACGTGCCGCCGTTGCTGCCTGGTTGCGCGCCTGGATCACCGCTTCCAGCGTCTCGCGCTCGTGCTTCATGTAGCCCTTGGCGGTCTCCACCAGATTGGGGATGAGATCGTAGCGGCGCTGCAACTGCACATCGATCTGCGAGAAGGCGTTCTTGAACTGGTTGCGCAGCGCCACCAGGCCGTTGTAGACGGCGATGGCATAGAAAACGACGACCGCGACGATTCCCAGGAAAATCAACAGACCGATCATGCCCTAACCCCTTGTTTTGCGTGGTTGGTAAGCGCTCATTAGACCATACCCGCATCAGCATCGCAGAAGACGGAAGGTGGGGGCCGGTTGAGCCGTCCCTTGATTATTTCAAGCGCCCCGAGCGCGCCCCGGCTTAAGGTCTGGCGGGCTCAGGTTCCGCGCGGGGCGCTTCGCTGGTCAGCTCCTCGGCCCAGGCAAGCGATTGCAGCTGGACGATATTGACTTCTTCCGGGCTGGAAGCGATGTCGCCGGCGTAGCGGGCGATTTGCCCGAAATCGCTGCGCTCCGAGGCTTCGGCGAGTTTCAGGATGGGCGCGTAGGGACCCGTCTGGTGGAGCAGCGCCTGAACGACGGGGTCGGGCATGGGTAGCAGTTCGAGCAGGCGGGCGAGCGGGATTTCCATCAGCGGCTCTGCCAGGGAAAACAGGCCGGTGATGAACAGCTCGTCCTGCGCCTCGCGGTTGAAGCGGGGCTGGCCGAGCAGTTCGCAGACGCGCCCGCGCGTCACGGCGGTCCGCGCCGCGAGGGCGTTGGTGGGCGTCGGGTTGGCAGTCACCAGGAGCAGCGCCAGCCAGCGGTAAAGCGTCTTCAGGCCGACCTGGGTCAGGGCCTGGCGTACCGTGTGGACTTGCTGCTGCAGGCTCGATGCGGCGGAATTGGCGTAGCGCAGCAGGCGCAGGGTCAAGGCGGCATTGCGGCGCAACGGCTCTTCGATCTCGGCGAGGTCTTCGCAGCTGCGAACCTTGTTCATCAGTTCGAGCACCGACAGCTGCCCCGGCTGGATGGCCTTGTTGGCGAGGTTCTCCGGATGGGCGAAATAATAGCCCTGGAAATAC
>JAHJNP010000312.1 GCA_018820745.1 Gammaproteobacteria bacterium | reverse complement strand
GCTGAGCGCCATGCAGGGCAGCCATGAACGCCTGGCTTTGCTGTTCATCGACGTCGACCGCCTGAAAAACATCAACGACGGACTTGGGCACGGCGCCGGCGATCTGCTGCTGCAGCAGATCGCCATCCGCCTGCAATCGGTGCTGCGCGCGCACGATCACCTGAGCCGCTTCGGCGGCGATGAATTCGTGGTCATCGTGTCCGAAATCGGCGACGTCGCGGATGCCGAACTGGTGGCAACCCGCCTCCTGCAAAGCCTGGCCATGCCGATCCATATCGGCTCCACCCAGGTTTACAGCAGTGCCAGCATCGGCATCGCGTTGTATCCGGACGATGCGACGTCGATGGAGTCGCTGCTCAAGCATGCCGACACGGCCATGTATCAGGCGAAGGAAATGGGCGGCAATCGCTTTTTGTTCTATCACGCGCAGCAGACCGCTCGCGTGGTCGAACGCTTGACGCTCGACACCCGCTTGCGTCAGGCGCTGGAACGCGACGAACTGCTGCTGCATTACCAGCCGATTGTGGCGCTGGGCAGCGGGAATATCGTCGGGGTCGAGGCGTTGCTGCGCTGGGACGATCCGGATCGCGGCCTGGTGATGCCGGGCGCGTTCATTCCTGCTGCCGAGGACACCGGCCTGATCGTCCCGCTTGGCGAGTGGGTGCTCGAAGCAGGCTGCGCCCAGCTGCGCGAGTGGCAGAAGCAGGGCAAGGCAAGCGGGATGACGCTGGCGGTGAACGTGTCGACCCGCCAGTTCGAAGGGGGGCGCCTGGTGAAAGCGGTCGAGCAGGCACTGTCACGCGCCGGCCTGGCGCCGGAATGCCTCGAACTCGAAATCACCGAGAACGTGATGCTTATCATGAACGACGAGGTGCGCAGCAGCCTCGAAACCCTGCGCGGCATGGGGGTGCGGCTGTCGCTCGACGATTTCGGCACCGGCTATTCCAGCCTGAGCTATCTCAAGGAGCTGCCGTTTCATTCGCTCAAGATCGACCGGTCGTTTGTCAGCAAACTCCCGGAGCGGGGCGACATCCAGATCGTTACGACGATTCTGGCGCTGGCAAAAGGGTTCGAATTGCGGGTCATCGCCGAAGGCATCGAAACCCAGGAACAGTACGATTTTCTGCGCGACCACGGCTGCGAATTCGGCCAAGGCTATCTGATGGGCCGGCCGCAGCCGGCGGACGCGCTGGCGCCCATGCTCGGCCGGCCCTTGCTTGCCGGCAACGCCTAGTTACAACAGGTCTTCACGCCGCAGCATGAACACGAACTGGTCGCCACCTTCGGTGTCGAGCCAGGTGAAGGGCAGGGCAGGGTAGGCGGCTTCGAGGGCGTCGCGGTTGTGGCCGATTTCCACCACCAGCAGGCCGCCAGGGTTGAGGTGGGATTTGGCCTTGGCCAGAATCTGCCGGGTGGCGTCCAGGCCGTCCTCGCCCGAACCCAGCGCCAGCGCCGGTTCAGCCTGATATTCCGGCGGCAGGGCTGCGACCGATTCGGCATTCACGTAGGGCGGGTTGCTGAGAATGACGTCATAGCTGCGGCCTGCCAGCGCCGCGAACAGATCCGACTCGACCAGTTCGATGCGGTCCGTGAGGCCGTAATCGGCGACGTTCCTCGCGGCGACCTCCAGTGCGTCGGCCGATAAATCCGCCGCGTCAACGTCGGCATTCGGGAACGCCAGCGCCGCCAGGATGGCGAGGCAGCCCGATCCGGTGCAGAGGTCGAGTGCGCGCGTCACTTCGTCCGGCGCTTCAATCCATGGCGCCAACTGCTCGTGCAACAGTTCGGCGATGAAGGAGCGTGGCACGATTACCCGCTCGTCGACATAGAAGCGGTGCTCGCCCAGCCACGCCTCGTTCGTCAGATAAGCAGCCGGAATGCGCTCGCGCCCCCGCCGTTCGATCACCGCCTGCACCTCTTCCGATTCGCCATGCGTCAGGCTGGCGTCGAGGAAGGGCTCCAGCCGGTCGGGCGGCAGATGCAGGGTGTGCAGGATCAGGTAGGCGGCCTCGTCGAAGGCGTTGTCGGAGCCGTGACCGAAAAACAGCTTGGCCTCGTTGAAGCGCGACACGGCAAAGCGCAGCCAGTCGCGCACGGTGATGAGGGAGTCGGTGTCGTCGAAGTGTTTCATGTCATTTCAAAAATTGATCCGCGAAGAACGCGAAGGAAACGGGTTTTCAGGTCAGCAGTTTTTCCAGCGTCCGCTGATAAATCGTCGCAAGCTGTTCGATGTTCTCCACTGCGACGTGCTCGTTCAGCTTGTGGATGCTCATGTTAAGCGGGCCGAACTCGACCACCTCGCGGCAGACGTCGGCG
>JAHJNP010000311.1 GCA_018820745.1 Gammaproteobacteria bacterium | reverse complement strand
CCGGGCAGGTGGCTCATCTCGACCGCGCTCATCGCCTCGAGCTTTTCGGTGTTGACGACCGCGGCCTGGTCGGTGAGCGGCACCGCGCCGCCGGTGTAGCCGGTGCCGCCGCCGCGCGGGATGATGGTCAACCCCAACTCGATCAGGCCGGCGACCAGCCCGGCCATCTCGGCTTCGGTGTCGGGGGTCAGCACCACGAAGGGATACTCCACCCGCCAGTCGGTCGCGTCGGTGACGTGCGAGACGCGCGCCAGGCCGTCGAACGCGATGTTGTCCCTGCGGGTCACCCCGGCCAGACGGCTTCGGACGCGCGCGCGCAGGCTGGCCGTGTCGGCGAACCAGGCTTCGAATTCGCGCACCGCGCGCGCGGCGGCTTCCAGCAGCTGGCCGACCAGTTCATTGCCTTGGCGCCGCACCTCGATCTCGTGCAGGCGATGCCGCAGCGCCTCGATCAGCATCTGCCGCCGCTTTGGATTGTCGAGCAGGTCGTCTTCCAGGTAGGGGTTGCGCCGTACTACCCAGATGTCGCCCAGCACCTCGAACAGCATGCGCGCCGAGCGCCCCGTCCTGCGCTCGGCGCGCAGGGTGTTGAGCACGCCCCAGGCATCCGCGCCGAGCAGACGAATGACGATTTCGCGGTCTGAAAACGAGGTGTAGTTGTAGGGGATTTCGCGCAGGCGTGCTGACATGCTGGGGTGTGTTCGGGCGTCGCCGGGGCGATGCCGAATCCATTTGCCTCAAAGTCGGTATTTTACGGGATATGGATTCGTTTCGGGCGGGCAGGGCATGCTGTGCCGTGCGCCAGACCTGATTGGTACAAAGGTTTTCGATGCTTCAGTTATCGCCGGGCAGGTCGATAAACGTTCAACGGCAAATAAGTTTGCCACGCGACGAATACTAATTATTCAGGAGATCGACTTGCAGGTTTGTTTGGGCATCAAGCTCCTCGGCTATGTCATGGCAGGCGTGCTGATCACGTCGGCCGCCATTGGCGTGGTCCGGGTCCAGAACGAGCGCGGCCCTCTCAACGAGCTGATCGGCAAGTCGGGCCAGAGCGTGGCCAATGCCACCGCTTCCGGCGCGGCCTCGCTGGTCGCTGGATACGACTATGGCAATCTGGAAATTCTCGCTGCCAACGTCGCGCAGCAGGCCAACGTGATCCGCGTCACTATCCGCAACCAGAGTGGCCGTGTGATGACCCAGGCCAGCGGCGAGGCGGCCGGCGCGTACAAGCGCTTCGAATCTCCTGTCGTGTTCGACGGCCAGGCCATCGGCAGCACGGTGGTCGACGTTTCCACCGATGCGCTGGAAACGGCGCTTAGCAACCTCTACTGGCGCGTCTTCATCGAACAAATCGTCTTCGGCACGATTCTCGGCCTGATCGTCTTTTTTTTTACCGCGAGCGGAATCGTCTCGCCGATCCGCAAGCTGACGATGGCGATGGAGGAGGCGGTGGAAAAGGGCGATTCGTTCGTCGCCCGCGACCTGGAGGTGAAAAGCCGGGACGAGATCGGGCGGCTGGTGTCGGTATTCAATACCCTGAACAAATCGCTCGCCAGCTACCATCGCCAGTTGCACAGCAAGATCGATCTGGCCAACCAGGAGCTGCGGGACAAGAACATCCAGTTGGGCGGGCGCACCCTGGAGCTTGAGAATGCGCTCGATTTGGTCAACACCATGGCCACGACCGACTGGCTGACCGAACTCCCCAACCGGCGCAAATTTGATGAAACGCTGTCACGGATGTTCCATCAGTCCGAGCGTTTCGCGGAAGAGATCACCCTGGTGCTGTTCGACATTGACCACTTCAAGCTGATCAACGACAGCCATGGTCACGGCGCGGGGGATGAGGTGCTGCGTGATATCGGCACCCTGTTGCGCCTGCATGTCCGCAAGTCAGATGTGCCTGCGCGCCTCGGGGGCGATGAATTCGGCATCGTGCTGTATCACACCAATGTCGCGCAGGCCGAGCAGTTCGTCGAGAGCCTGATGGAGGATGTCCGGGCGCATGCGTTTGACTACGATGGGTTCCGGCTGAATATCGGCCTCAGTATCGGCATTGCGCAGTACGACGCGTCCATGAGCGCCCCTCAGGAGCTTTACTACGCGGCCGATAAGGCCCTCTATCAGGCCAAGCATGGTGGACGTGGTCGTTACTGCGTGTATGCCGAAGCAAGCCATTCCCAGGAGGAAGCATCATCATGAAAATGAAACGGGCATTGCAGGGCCTGCTGGCCGCGCTGCTGACGGGTGTGTCGACTGCGCCCGCCTGGGCAGCCAATCCACCGAGCGCTCAAGCGGCCGGGGTGACCATGGGGTCGGTGGCCATGGATATTCCGGTGGAAATGATCAAGCGCATGAGTGCGCTGACCGATCATCTGGCGCGGACCACCAATCTCCATGTCCACTTCCGGGCATCGCCGAACCTGGGCTCGGCCGTGGAGGATCTGGGCACTGGCCAGACGCAGATTGCCTACCTCACGCCGGTGGCCTATGTGAACGCGCGCAAGAAATACGGGGTGCTTCCGCTGGTTGCCCCCACCGTCGAGGGGCGGCCGCACTTCTCGCTGGTGATCGGTGTTAAGGCCGGTTCCGGGATCAGTTCGCCGGCTGAACTCAAGGGCAAGCGTTTTGCTTTTGGCGACGAAAAGGCGCTGTTGCAACGAGCCGCGGTCGAGTCGATAGGGCTGCAGTCTTCCGATTTTTCATCGTTCGCCTACCTCAAGCATTACGACAACATCGCCAAGGCGGTGCTGGCAGGCGACTTTGACGGCGGCATTCTCAAGGATTCCATCGCCGACGAGTTCAAGGGCCGCGGCATCACGGTGATCGGCAGCACGCCCCCGCTGCCTTCATACATTTTTGCCGTGCATCCCGGCATGCCGGTGGCGGTGCGCAACCAGCTGCGCGACGCGCTGCTGGCGCTGAACAAAAGCACACCCGAGCAGGCCGCCACGCTGGAAGCGTTCGACAAGTCCTACGATGGCTTCGTCGTGGTCGACGATGCCGCCTACGATACGGTGCGCACGCTGATCCAGCCTTTCCAGAAATAAGCCGGCCGGATTACCGGAACAGCCGCCGGGCGGCCGTCACGCCGCCCAGCACCATCGCCCCCGCGACGATGCCTGCCAGCGCATCGATCAATAGCGGGGCAACTACAGCCAGCACGCCGCCGATCGCCGGCAGGACTCCCACGGCCTGGACGACGGCGTGGACCAGGCCGTGCGCGCCCGGCATGCCGTGGACCAGGATGCCGCCGCCGACCAGGAACATCGCGGCGGTGCCGATGACCGACAGGCTTTTCATCAGCATCGGCGCGGCCGCGAGGATGCGCAGCCCCAGCGCGCGAACCCAGCGGGCGGGGCGCTGGCTGAGGTAGAGCCCGGCGTCGTCGAGCTTGACGATGCCGGCGACCAGGCCGTAGACGCCGGCGGTCATGACGAGCGCGATGCCGGCGAGCACGGCGACCTGCTTGCCGAACGACACGGCGGCGACGGTGCCGAGGGTGATGACGATGATTTCGGCGGAGAGGATGAAATCGGTGCGGATCGCGCCCTTGATCTTGTCCTTTTCCAGCGCGACCAAGTCGATTGCCGGGTCGGCCACCGCCTGCGCGAGTTCGCTACGGTGGGCCGCGACTTCCTCGCGGTGCAGGAATTTGTGCGCCAGTTTCTCGAACCCTTCAAAACAGAGAAACGCGCCGCCCAGCATCAACAGCGGCGTCACCGCCCATGGCGCGAAGGCGCTGATGGCGAGCGCCGCCGGCACCAGAATCGCCTTGTTGACGAGCGAGCCCTTGGCAACTGCCCATACCACGGGCAATTCGCGCTCGGCCTTCACGCCCGCGACCTGCTGGGCGTTCAGCGCAAGGTCATCGCCCAGCACGCCGGCGGTTTTTTTCGCCGCGACCTTGGTCATCACCGACACATCGTCGAGGATGGTCGCGATGTCGTCGAGCAGTGCGAGCAAGCTGGCGCCGGCCACCTTCAGTCCCCCAACTGAATCTGCCCCGCCTTTTCGGCGGCCGCGAAATCCAGCATTTTCTGGATCGACAACCGGGCGCGGGCGCGGATGGACGCCTCGATATGGATTTCGTTGCCGCCGTTTTCCAGCACAGCGGCAAGTTTCCTCAGACCGTTCATCGCCATCCACGGACAGTGCGCGCACGAAACGCAGGTGGCGCCCTCGCCGGCGGTCGGCGCTTCCAGCAGGATCTTGCCGGGGGCGGCGGCGTGCATCTTGTGGAAAATGCCGTTGTCGGTGGCGACGATGAACTCGGGATTGGGCAGCGTGCGCACCGCCTCGATCAGCTGGGTGGTCGAGCCGACGATGTCGGCCAGCGCGATCACCGCTTCGGGCGACTCGGGATGCACCAGCACGGCGGCATCCGGATGTTCAGCACGCAGTTTCTTGAGAGCCTCGGCCTTGAACGCCTCGTGCACCACGCACGAACCCTGCCACAGCAGCATGTCGGCGCCGGTGATGCGCTGCACGTATTCGCCCAGATGACGGTCCGGCGCCCACAACAGTTTGTGTCCCTGCTGGTGCAGGTATTTGACGATCTTGGCGGCGATGCCGGAGGTGACGACCCAGTCGGCGCGCGCCTTCACCGCTGCGCTGGTGTTGGCGTAGACCACCGAAACCCGGTCCGGATGGGCATCGCAGAACGCAGCGAACTCGTCCGCCGGGCATGCCAGGTCGAGCGAGCACTCGGCGCCGAGGTCGGGCATGATGACGCGTTTTTCCGGGTTGAGGATCTTGGCGGTCTCGCCCATGAACTTGACCCCGGCGACGATCAGCGTCTTCGCCGGGTGCGCATGACCGAAACGGGCCATCTCCAGCGAATCCGATACGCAGCCGCCGGTTTCCTCGGCCAGGTCCTGCAGGTCGGCCGAGGTGTAGTAGTGCGCGACCAGCACCGCGTCCTGCTGCTTCATCAGCGCCTTGATGCGCGCTTTCAGTGTTTCGCGCTCGTTGTCGTCGAGCACTTCCTCCACCATCGGCGGCGGCTGGATCACGGGTCTGACCGGAACGGGAAAGGCAAGGCTCATCGGGCGGCTCGGACATCAAAGCGGAAGCGCCAAGTATAGCTGCGTGCGGCAGGCGTTTTCACCTGGCGGCCCGCGGGTTTTTCTGGAGTGGACCGGGACTTTTGCCTTATCCTTGCGCCCCTATGCAACAGCTGCTTCTCGACATCCGCCCCCCCGCCCGGCCCGAACTCGCCCGCTTTGTGGCGGGGCGCAATGTCGAGCTGATGGCGCAGCTTGCGGCCATGCTCGACGGCAGCGCAGCCGAACGCATGGTCTATGTATGGGGG
>JAHJNP010000310.1 GCA_018820745.1 Gammaproteobacteria bacterium | reverse complement strand
ATCATCGCCTCGTGGATCATGGTGAGTTCGAGGTGGGTGCTGGGGTTGTCCACCGGGATGCGTGCGTTTTCCGCCACCGAGATCATCCAGAACGCCACCGCCGCAAACGCCAGGCTGGGGTAGATGGCGAACTCCCTGTGCGCCAGCGTCTCGACGATCACCGGCAATTCGGTGGACTGCGAGATCAGGCTGGCGGTGAAGAACACCATCAGCAGCGCCGGCTCGGCGAGGAAGGACACCAGCATCTCGCGGCGCGCGCCGAGCGAGCCGAAGGCGGTGCCGATGTCCATCGCCGCCAGCGCCAGGAACACCCGCGCCAGCGCGAAGATGCCGACCAGCGCGATGACGTCGGCCGCCGGCGAGAACGGCAGGTCGTTGGCGATGGTCGGCACGATGCCTGCGGCCAGCGCCATGCAGGCGAAGATCATGTAGGGCGCGAAGCGGAACAGCGGGCTGGCGTTGTGCGCCATCACCGCGTCCTTGTGGAACAGCTTCTTCAGCGTGCGGTAGGGCTGGGTAATGGGGGGCGCGCTGCGGCCCTGCAGCCAGGCGCGGCACTGGTTGACCCAGCCCATCAGCAGGGGGGCCAGCAGGATCGCCAGCAGGGTCTGGGCGAGTTGCAGAAGGATGCCGGTGCTCATCGTGTTGTAAAGACCAGGAGGAAGATCAGGGTGACGAAGCTGTAGATCAGATACCACTGGATGCGGCCGTGCTGCAGCCGTCCGGCCTGCTCCGACAGCCAGTCGGTCACACGTGCGATGGGGGCGTAGAGAATGAACCAGAGCTTGTCATGCGAGGCGCCGTGGTAGTGCGGCTTGCGGTCGAAGGGATCGGGGGTTTCGCGCTCGACCCGCATGAACACCTCGAAAATCTGGCGGATCGGCTGGCCGAAGCCTTCGGCGCTGTCCTGCATGCGCGCGTCCTGTTCCGGATAGCCGCAATCCCACGGGTCGCTGCGGCGCACCCGGCCATGGTAGACGCGGCGCACCCAGACGAAGGTGAGCAGCAACACCACCGTCACCACCGCGAAGAAGATCAGCGGCGCGTAGCTGGCGCGCTCTGCCGAGACCGGCGCCAGCATCAGCCAGTTGCCGTCGTTCACCAGCGTCTGCCCGGTCAGCATTTGCACCACCGGGGCAAGCCAGCCGATGACCTGGGCGGGGAACAGGCCCAGCAGCACGCAGCCCGCCGCCAGCCACAGCATGCCCAGGCGTTCCGGCCAGCCGGCCTCGTGCGCTTCATGCAGCGCCGGGTCGCGCGGCTGGCCGAGAAACACGACGCCGAAGAATTTCACCATGACGTAGGCAGCCAGCGCCGCGGCCAGTGCCACGATGGCTGCGGCCACCGGGATCACCATGTTGAGGTAGGGCTGGGTCAGGCCCGGGGTGAACAGGAAGGCCTGCAGCAGCAGCCATTCCGAGACGAAGCCGTTCAGCGGCGGCAGGCCGGCAATCGCCAGCGCGCCGATCAGGGTCAGCCACGCGGTCCACGGCATGAAGCGCATCAGGCCGCCCAGCCGTCCCATGTTGCGTTCGCCGGTGGCGTGCAGCACCGAGCCGGTGCCGACGAACAAGAGGCCCTTGAAGAAGGCATGGTTGAGCGCGTGGTAGAGCATCGCGGTGAGCGCCAGCGCGGCCAGCGCGCCCTTGCCGTCGGTGGTGAAGATCAGCGTGAGGCCGAAGGCGGCGAGCAGGATGCCGATGTTCTCGATTGACGACCAGGCCAGCAGCCGCTTCATGTCCGACTGCACCGCGGCGAAGATCACGCCGTAGAGCGCGGTGATGAGGCCGAGCGCCAGCGCCAGCGTGCCCCACCAGCCGATCTGGATGTTGAGCAGGTCGAAGGTCACGCGCAGCAGGCCGTAGATGGCGGTCTTCAGCATCACCCCCGACATCAGCGCGGACACCGGCGAGGGCGCGGCCGGATGCGCTTCCGGCAGCCACACGTGCAGCGGCACCAGGCCCGCCTTGGCGCCGAAGCCGAACAGCGCCAGCAGGTAGGCGACCGAGGCCCAGAACGGTGTCATCTCGGCCAGCCGCATGGTGTCGAAGGTGTAGTCGCCCTGGCCGCCGTGCAGCACGCCGAAGGCGAGCAGCAGCGAGATCGCGCCGACGTGCGCGATCAACAGGTAAAGAAAGCCGGCGCGGCGGATCTCGGGAACCTTGTGGTCGGTGGTGACCAGGAAATAGGACGACAGCGCCATCACTTCCCACGCCACCATGAAGGCGTAGGCGTCGTCGGCCAGCAGCACGGTGACCATGCCGCCCAGGAACAGGTGGTACCACAGGGCCAGCAGCGCCAGCGGGCCGGCGGCCATGCTCTTGAAATAGCCGGACGCATACACCGTGATGCCGAACGCCGCGCCGCCCAGCAGCACCATGAAAAAGGCGGACAGGGCGTCCAGCCGCAGGTGGAAGGGCAGGTCGGGCAGGCCGATCGGCAGCACCACCGCGGAGGCCGGCAGCAGCAGGCCGGCGACGCCGACACCGGCGATGAAGAGCGCGCCCAGCGCGCCTAGCGGGAACACCAGCCGGGTCAGCAGGTGCGGCGCGCGCTGCAGCAGCAGCGACGCGAAGCCCAGCAGCAGCCAGAACATCACGCCGGCCCAGGCCCACTGGACCGGATCCGCGAAGTAGGAGGAAAACCCGTTTGTCATAGTCAAGAAAACCTACCGTCCCGGTGATACCGCGCAGAAAAGATCGTCTGCCGCATTTTCGCCCAGTTGCTCGTAGATCGCGGCAACTGCCTGGTCAACCGTGGCAAAAATCCTGTCCTGACCGATCGTGTCGTACAGCCCGGTGGCGCGCATCACATCCAGCACCTGTTTTTTCAGGCCGCTGAACACCAGGGTGACCCCCGCGCTCTTCAGTCGCTCGACCAGGTGATGAATGACCTCCTCGCCGGACGCGTCCAGCTGGTTGATGGCGTCGCCCACCACCAGGATGTATTTGGCCTCGGGGTTTTTGGATACGGCCTCCAGCACCGCGTCCTCGAAGTAGGCGACGTTGGCGAAGTACAGCGAGCCGTCGAAGCGGATCGCCACCACGTGCTTGCTGGTGGGCAGGTCCGGATTTACCCTGAGATCGCGCAGCGTGCCGTCCTTGTAGCGGCCGAGAATGGCGACGCGGGGCGACATGGTGCGATACAGGTACAGGCCCAGCGCCAGGCCTCCCCCCACCATGATGCCTTTGTCCAGATGCGGGGCGAAGGCCAGCGTGGACACGAAGGTGACGCCCGCTGCAATACCGTCGTGGCGGCTGGCCTGCCAGGCATGCTTGACCGCCTTGAAGTTCACCAGGCCGACCACCGCCATGATGATGATGGCTGCCAGCACCGCCTGCGGCAGGTGGTACAGCAGCGGGGTGAGGAACAGCAGCGCGACCAGCACGATCAGCGCGGTGATCACCGAGGCCATGCCGGTTCTGGCGCCCGCATTCATGTTCACGGCCGTGCGCGAGAACGAGCCCGAGACAGGGAACGCCTGGGTAAAGCTGCCCACCACGTTGGCCAGGCCCTGGCCGATCAGTTCCTGGTTGGGATCGATGCGCTGCCGGGTTCTGGCCGCAACAGCCTTGGCGATGGAGATCGCCTCCATGAAACCCACCAGCGAAATCACCAGCGCGGCCGACAGCAGCGAACCCAGCGCATCCAGGTTGAAGCTGGGCACCTGGACGCTGGGCAGGCCTTCGGGGATGGCGCCCACCACCGCGCCGCCGCCCATCAACTGGAAGCCATTGGCACTGAGCTTGCTCAGGCGGTAGCGCGTCTCGTCCAGCGTCGCGCCCTGTGGCGCCTTGTCCGCCGGGTAGATCGCCAGCGTCGCGCCGCTCGCATCCGTGCTGCGCACCACCTGCAGATGGCGCAGCCCGGCCTTTTCCCTGGAGAGCACCGCTTCTGCGTCACGCAGGTCGATCCGCAACAGCGCCAGTTCAGCCTCCATCTGCACGATGCCGCCGTTGTCGGCGTCTGCTGCTTTCTGGGCCGCTTTCAGTGCGGCCGTTTTGCGGGCGATCTGTGCGTTCAGGTCGTCCACCCGCTGGGCCACGCTCATGCCCTGCTGCACCACGGCCCGCAGTTCGGGATCGGCGATCTGTTCGGGCGAACCGGATGCATTGCGCTCGAAGCCGATCGACCACGACAGCAGCGTCGTCACCACCACCGCGATCAGCACCCCCGGGAGCCGGGGCACATATTTCTTGATGCCCCACATGATGGCGATGGCCAGCGCGCCCATTGCCAGCGTCGGCAGATGGGTGTCGCCGATCAGCGTGAGCATGCCGACGATGTCGTTGATGAAGTGCTCGCTGCGGCCCATCGGCACGCCGAACAGCTTGGACACCTGCGACAGCGCGATGATGATGGCCGCCGCGTTGGTGAAGCCGACGATGACCGGGTGCGACAGGAAGTTGACGATCACCCCCAGCTTGAACACGCCGAGCAGCAGCTGGATGATGCCGACCAGCAGCGCCAGCATGATGGCCAGCGCGATGAACTGGTCGGAGCCCGGCGCCGCCAGCACCGCCAGCGACGACGCCGTCAGCAGCGACACCACCGCCACCGGCCCGGTGCCGAGCTGGCTCGAACTGCCCCACAGGGCCGCCACCGCCACCGGCAGGAAGGCCGCATACAGCCCGTAGTACGCGGGCAGCCCGGCCAGTTGCGCATAGGCCATCGACTGCGGAATCAGCACCAGGGCAACTGTGAGGCCGGCCATGAAGTCGGCCTTGAGCACGTCGCCCTTCATGGGGAACCAGCGCAGGAAAGGCAGGAATTTGGTCAGGAAGGCGGGCATGGTTGTACTTTTCGGTCAGTTAATAGCGGTACGGATCAGGCGTGTTTCTTGTCGTGCGATGCCGCGGTCACCAGCGGGCAGGCCAGGTGTTTCCATGGGTCGCTGCTGCGATCCAGTGCCAGCGCTTCCCAGCCCTCGCGGGAATCGATCACCACCGCCGCGATATGTTCATGGGCGTTGGCATAGTCCACCAGGTCGCGCCGCCGCAGGCTGGGCTTCACGACCAGGCTGAAAGGCAGGCCCGCCTCGCGCAGCGTTTCCAGGAAGCCGTCCATCTCGGCCGGCGGCGTTTCGCTGGCGGCAATGACCTGGATTTCCATGTCGGCTTCGAGGCGGCGGCAAAGCGCCAGCGCCGAGGTCAGCAGACGTGGATCCACATGCCCTTCGCGCACGGCGAGCAGTACGGTTCGTTGTTTGCCGGGGTGGGTCATTTCAGGGCGCTTGCGTTCGGGACGTATGCTTTATGCAGCAAGCGTGCCAGCCCCGGCGGGCAATCCCAAGGCATTGAATATGTTCGAAAAACAGGCTGGGCGCGGAATTTTTGGCGCCCCCGTCATGTTGCAGAAAGCAACGGTTTGATGGCGTGCCGGCATGCCGCAGCCCGCGATGGGCGTCGGCGCTTTGTTAAATCTAGGTTAAACGACAGCAATCCAACTTGTTGCAATCCGTGTTGCGTTATTGCATAACGCAACAATCGTAGGCATGCTGGCGCCATGCACGAATGACCGGAGAACGCATGGCTAGCGAAAAAATCCTGATCGTGGACGATGACAAGGTCGCCATGAAGAACCTGGAACAGGTAATGAAAAGGCGGGGCTACGCCGTCACCGCCACCCAGAGCGGCAGCAATGCCCAGGCCATGCTAGAGAAGCAGCCCTTCGACGTGGTGCTCACCGAGCTGCATCTGGACAAGGTGGATGGCATGCAGATCCTCAGGCGCTGCCGCGAAAACCATCCCGACACCGCAGTCATCCTGACCGCCAGCGAGGCCACCCTGGAATCCGCCGTCGAGGCGATGAGGCAGGGCGCGTTTCACTATCTGGCCAAGCCCTGCCGGCTGGATGAGGTGCGCGAGGTGGTGGCCGGGGCGCTGGAGAAAATCCGCCTCAGGCGGGAAAGCCGCAGCCTCAAAGAGCAGGTGGAACGCTACCGGGGCACGGTGTGCATCCTCACCCAGGACAGCCACATGCAGCACCTGCTCGACATGGCGCGGCAGGTCGCGCCCACCGACTGCAACATCCTCATCACCGGCGAATCCGGCACCGGCAAGGAGCTCTTCGCCCGTTATCTGCACCACCAAAGCCGGCGCGAATCCGGCCCCTTCGTGGCGGTGAACTGTGGCGCCTTCAACGAGGAGCTGCTGGCCAACGAGCTGTTCGGCCACGTCAAGGGCGCCTTCACCGGGGCCCACGCCGACAAGAAAGGCCTGCTGGAAGCGGCCAGCGGCGGCACCCTGTTTCTGGACGAGATCACCGAAATGTCGCCCACCATGCAGGTCAAGCTGCTGCGCGTGATCCAGGAAAAGGAGGTGCTGCCGCTGGGCGCCACCACGCCGGTGAAAATAAACGTGCGCTTCATCGCCGCCACCAACCGCGACGTGCAGGACATGGTGAAGCAGGGCGGTTTCCGTCAGGACCTCTACTTCCGCCTCAATGTCGTCAACCTGCACATCCCCGCCCTCTCCGCGCGCAAGGAAGACGTGCCGCTGCTCACCCACCACTTCCTGGCGAAGCACGCTGCGCTGATGGGCAAGGACGTCACCGAGATTGCCCCCGACACCCTCGACCTGCTGCGCGCCTACGATTTTCCCGGCAACGTGCGCGAGCTCGAGAACATCATCGAGCGCGGCGTCGCACTCACCACCGGCCACCGCATCGACCCGGCCCAGCTGCCCGACGATTTGCGCGAACTGTCCATTCGCACCTTCCGCAAGAAGGCCGGGCGCATCCCCACGCTGGAGGAGCAGGAACACGACTACATCACCTGGGCGCTGCAGGAAGCCGGCGGCAACCAGACCCTGGCCGCGCAGATGCTCGGCATCGACCGGGTGTCGCTCTGGCGCAAGCTGAAGCGCTACGAGGTGGAAAAGGGTTAGGCCCGGACCATCACGCCAGATACGCCTGCAATTGACAGGATTGCTTTACGTACTATTTTTAACCAGGTGGCCCACTTTGCTTGGCCTCGTGCAGTAATTGGCGCGCCCCGGGCAACCACAGCGTCGCAACATCCAAACGCAGGCTTCGCCTGCAGGACAAGGCGCCTCCGCCGCTTCAGGCGGACGCCGGCTGGCATTGGGAGGTATAGATGTTCACCACCAATCCGTTCGCCCCGTTGACCGCTTTCGTGTCGCCTGACCTGATGCAGGGCTACATCGTTTTGATGGTGCTCGCGGTGGCCATCGGCACCGCATTCGACCTGCTGCGCGACAAAAAACTCACCTTCTTCCTGCAGGAACGGCAGCGGACCAAGGCCGCCGCCAGGCAGCCGCTCGGCGGCGCGGACATGGCCGCCATTGCAGCGAGGACCCTCGCACACGACATCGCGACCTTCGGCGAATTCTGCAACCGGCAGCGCAGGATTTCGCATGCGCTGATGTTCTATGGTTTCGTGACCTATCTGGTCACCACCGTCGTGATGGTGTTCGCCTATCCGACCGCCACGCATCCGCCGGTGGTCCTGCCTGTCCTGTGGAACCTCGGCGCCCTGATGGCGCTCGTCGGCGGCTACTGGTTTTTCTTCTTTCTCCGGGTGAACGTCGTCCATGATGGCCATCCGCCGTGGCGGCTGGTGCGCGCCGATCTGTTCATCGTCACGCTCCTCGCCAGCCTCACCTTCGCACTCGTTTTCGAGTGGGTGACGATGGCGGGGAACCCGGTGGCGACCCGAGTATTCGCCGGCCTCTACCTCTTCTTCACGACGCTGCTGTTTGTTTCGGTTCCCTGGTCCAAGTTCGCCCACATGTTCTACAAGCCGGTCGTCGCCTTCCAGAAAAGGCAGGAGGCGGCAGACGGTTCGTCCGACCTGCCGGCGCCCACAACAGCAGGAGGGGAACGATGCCCACCTTCACATACATGACGCGTTGCGACGGCTGCGGACAGTGCGTGGACATCTGTCCGTCCGACATCATGCACATCGACACCGTCTACCGCAGGTCGTACAACGTCGAGCCCAATTTCTGCTGGGAATGCTACTCGTGCGTGAAAGCCTGCCCGCAGCACGCGATCGACGTCCGCGGCTATGCCGACTTCGCCCCGCTCGGCCACAGCGTCCGGGTGCTGAGGGAGGAGGCGAACGGCACCATCTCCTGGAAGATCCGCTACCGCGACGGGCGCGAGAAGCTGTTCACCTTCCCGATCCGCACCACTCCGTGGGGATCGATCAAGCCACCCGACGAGCATGCGGCGCCCGACGCTGATGCCCTGGATTCCCAGCTGCTCGCGCACGAGCCCGCCGCGCTCATGGTGACGGCGCTGCCGACCCTACCGAAACAGGGGTGACGCCATGAGCCTGTTCTCCTCCCGGAAAACCCACGTCGTCGATACCGACATCCTCGTCATCGGCGGCGGCTTCGGCGGCTGCGGCGCCACCTACGAATCGCGCTACTGGGGCCGCAAGCTCAAGGTCACCCTGGTCGAAAAGGCCAACATCGAGCGCAGCGGCGCGGTCGCCCACGGCCTGTCGGCGATCAACTGCTACATGGGCATGCGCTGGGGCGAAAACCAGCCGGAGGACTTCGTCCGCTATGCGCGCGGCGACCTGATGGGACTGGTGCGCGAGGATCTCATCTACGACATCGCCCGCCACGTCGATGGCACCGTTCACCTGTTCGAGGAATGGGGCCTGCCGATCATGAAAAATCCGGAGACCGGCCACTACCTGCGGGAAGGCAAATGGCAGATCATGATCCACGGCGAGAGCTACAAGCCGATCATCGCCGAGGCCGCCAGAAAATCAGCCAGCGAGGTGCACAACCGCATCATGGTGACCCATCTGCTGATGGATGCGACGCATCCCAACCGCGTCGCCGGCGCCGTCGGCTTCAACGTCCGCGACGGCAATTTCTACGTCTTCCGGGCGAAGGCGGTCATCGTCGCCGCCGGTGGCGCGTCGCACATCTTCAAGCCCAGGTCGGTCGGCGAAGGCATGGGCCGGACCTGGTATGCGCCGTGGAGCAGCGCGTCGGCCT
>JAHJNP010000309.1 GCA_018820745.1 Gammaproteobacteria bacterium | reverse complement strand
GCGCAGCAGCCTGATCAACGTGTCGCAGGCCGGCGCGCAGACGCTGGGGCGGATCGCCGCCACGCTGGCCTACGGCGAAGGCCTGCAGGCGCACGCGCGCTCCGCCGAATATCGCCTGGTCCATAAGTGAGCTCGCCATTCCAATGAGCCGCTACTGGAGCGCCGTGGTGCACGGCCTGACGCCCTACGTGCCGGGCGAACAGCCGAAGCTGCCCAATCTGGTCAAGCTCAACACCAACGAGAATCCCTACGGCCCCAGTCCGCGGGTGCTCGACGCGGTGCGCGCGGAAGCCGCCGACACCCTGCGCCTGTACCCCGACCCGGCCTCCGACCAGCTGCGCGCCGGCATTGCCGCATTGCACGCTGTTGCCGCCGATCAGGTATTCGTCGGCAATGGCTCCGACGAGGTGCTGGGGCACGCGTTTCTGGCCTTGCTGAAGCACGGGCGGCCGGTCCTGTTTCCCGACATCACCTACAGCTTTTACCCGGTGTATTGCGGACTGTACGAAATCGCCTTCCGGACGGTCCCGCTCACCGAAACATTCGAGATCCGTGTCGACGATTACCTGACACCCAACGGCGGGGTGGTTTTCCCCAATCCCAATGCGCCCACTGGGCGCCTGCTCGCGCTAACAGAAATCGAGCGCCTGCTGGCCGGCAGTCCGGACTCGGTCGTGGTGGTCGACGAGGCCTATATCGACTTCGGCGGCGACTCGGCAGTGGGCCTGGTGGCGCGCTACCCGCAGCTGCTGGTCACCCGCACCCTGTCGAAATCGCACGCGCTGGCTGGCCTGCGCGTCGGTTACGCCATCGGCCAGGCGCATCTGATCGAGGCGCTCAACCGGGTCAAGGACAGCTTCAACTCCTACCCGCTCGACCGCTTTGCCCAGGCCGGCGCGCTGGCGTCGATCGAAGACCGAGCCTGGTTCGAGTCCATCTGCGCGAAGGTGGTGGCAACCCGCACCCGGCTGGTGGCTGAAATGGAAGCACTCGGCTTCGAGGTGCTGCCCTCCAGCGCCAATTTCATCTTCGCCCGCCATGCCGCACACGATGGCGCAGAACTGGCCGCCGCGTTGCGCGAACGCAGCATCATCGTGCGCCATTTCAGGCAGCCGGCCCGCATTGCGCCGTTCCTGCGCATCACGGTCGGCACCGATGCGCAATGCGCTACGCTGCTTGCCGCGTTGAAAGCCATTGCAGCCTGCTAGAATCCGTTTACAGCCTTATTTCCAGACGCCATGCGCACCGCCCAAGTTACCCGCAACACCCTTGAGACCCGGATCACGGTCAGCCTCAATCTCGATGGCACCGGCATATCCAGGCTTGCCACCGGCGTGCCGTTTCTCGACCATATGCTCGACCAGATCGCGCGCCATGGCCTGATCGATCTCGATATCCAGGCCGAGGGCGACCTCCACATCGACGCCCATCACACCGTGGAAGACACCGGGATTACCTTCGGTCAGGCCTTTGCCCAGGCGCTCGGCGACAAGAAGGGCATCCGCCGCTACGGCCACGCCTATGTGCCGCTCGACGAGGCGCTGTCGCGCGTGGTGATCGACCTGTCGGGACGGCCCGGGCTGGAATACCACGTCGACTACACCCGTGCGCGCATCGGCGAATTCGACGTCGACCTGTTCCTCGAATTCTTCCGTGGCTTCATCAACCACGCCGGCGTCACGCTGCACATCGACAACCTGCGCGGCATCAACGCGCACCATCAGGCCGAGACGATTTTCAAGGCGTTCGGCCGCGCGCTGCGCATGGCGGTGGAGGCCGACCTGCGCATGGGTGACGTACTGCCGTCGACAAAAGGCGCCCTATGAATTCCGGCATGAGGGCTGCGCGGTGAGCGTCGATATCGCCGTCATCGACTACGGCATGGGCAATCTGCGTTCGGTGTCCAAGGCCATCGAGCACGTTGCGCCGGCGGCGAGCGTGGTGGTGACCTCCGACCCTGCGGTGATTGCCGCAGCCGGGCGTGTGGTGTTTCCGGGACAGGGCGCCGCGCCCGACTGCATGCGCGAGATCGACGCGCGCGGCCTGCGCCAGACGATCGTCGACGCCGCCCGCAGCAAGCCGTTTCTGGGCATCTGCATGGGCATGCAGGTGCTGTTCGAACACAGCGAGGAGGGCGATACCGCGTGCCTCGGCATATTGCCCGGCACGGTGCAGCGGTTTCCGCACGAGGCGATGCACGACGATCAGGGCAACAAGCTGAAAGTGCCGCACATGGGCTGGAACAACGTCCATCAGGCGGTGCCGCACCCGCTATGGGTCGGGATCGAGGAGGGCGCACGCTTCTACTTCGTCCACAGCTACTTCGTGCAGCCGACCTCGCCCGAGGTGATTGCGGGGTTCTCGCATTACCCTTTCCCGTTCACCTGTGCGGTGGCAACGGGGAATATCTTTGCCGTTCAGTTCCATCCGGAAAAAAGCCAGAATGACGGCTTGACGCTGCTGGGCAATTTTGTAACCTGGAAT
>JAHJNP010000308.1 GCA_018820745.1 Gammaproteobacteria bacterium | reverse complement strand
GCTGCGCCGAAGTGAAGGCGATGACCGCACCTGCCGGCAACCCCAACACCGGCGGCAGCAAGACCCTGCTGGTCGTGGGCGGCGGCGTCACCGGCATGACCACTGCGATCGAGGCATCGAAGACGGGCTACCCGGTGGTGCTGGTCGAGAAATCCGGCGCACTGGGCGGCTGGGCCGGCAAGCTTTACAAGCGCACCCCGGTGCACGAGCCCTACAAGTCGCCCGCCGACACCGGCGTGGCCGACCTGGTTTCGCAGGTGCAGGCCGACAGCAACATCAAGGTGTATCTGAACGCGACCATCGCCAAGACCGATGGCGCGCCGGGCCGCTTCGTGGTCGACGTTGCCACCGAATCGGGCGCGACGCATACCGAGGACATCGGTGCGATCGTTCAGGCGACCGGCTTCACCCTGTATGACATGAACAAGCTGCCGGAGCTCGGCGGCGGCAAGTCGCCCAACGTGGTCGACCAGGCCGGGCTCGAAGCGCTGGCGACGGCCGCTGCAGCGGGCGACGGCGTGATTCGCCGGCCCAGCGATGGCCAGCCGGTCAAATCCGTGGTGTTCGTGCAGTGCGCCGGCCAGCGCGACACCACCGGCCAGCACCTGTCCTACTGCTCGGGCTTCTGCTGCAACGCCAGCATCAAGCAGGCGATGTACTTCAAGGACACCAATCCTGCGGTCGACACCACCATCATCTACACCGACCTGCGCACGCCCGGCAACGGCGAGGACTTCTACCGCAGCGCGCAGGAAAAAGGCGTCATCTTCACCAAGGGCAAGGTCGCCGAAGTGATGCCCACGGGCAACACCAGCACGGTGAAATTCAACGACCTGATTCTGGGCGACACCGATGCGTCGATGGTGGATGTCGATCTGGTGGTGCTGGCCACCGGCCAGGTGGCGAACTCGGGCGTGAATATCGACCTCCCGGCAGCCGCACCCGAGGAAGCGGGCGAGACCAAGGTCGAGATCAAGCCGATTTCCATCCTCAACCTGACCTACCGTCAGGGCAAGGACGTGCCGCAGCTGAAGCAGGGCTTCACCGACTCGCACTTCATCTGCTTCCCGTATGAAACCCGCCGCACCGGCATCTACACCGCCGGCCCGGTGCGCCGCCCGATGGACATCGCGCAGGCGCGCGAGGACGCCACCGGCGCTGCGCTGAAGGCGATTCAGGCGCTGGAAAACGCCGAACTCGGCCGCGCTGCGCATCCGCGCTCGGGTGACCTGTCGTTCCCGAAAGTGCGTCTGGAAGGCTGCACCCAGTGCAAGCGCTGCACGGTGGAGTGCCCCTTCGGCGCCATCGACGAGGACGAGAAGCGCTTCCCGGTGTTCAACGAATCGCGCTGCCGCCGCTGCGGCACCTGCATGGGCGCCTGCCCGGTGCGCGTGATCTCGTTCGAGAACTACTCGGTCAACACCGTCGGCGCGCAGATCAAGGCGGTCGACATCCCCGACGAGTTTTCCGAGAAACCGCGCATCCTGATCCTGGCGTGCGAGAACGATGCCTATCCGGCGCTCGACATGGCGGGGATGAACCGCATCGAGTATTCGGCCTACGTGCGGACGATCCCGGTTCGTTGTCTGGGTTCGGTCAACACCATCTGGATTACCGACGCATTGAATGCCGGTTACGACGGCGTGATGCTGATGGGCTGCAAGTCGGGCGACGAATACCAGTGCCACTTCGTCAAGGGTTCCGAGCTCGGCCGCACCCGCCTGTCCAAGATCGACGACACGCTGAAGACGCTGAACCTGGAATCGGAGCGCGTGCGCGATCTTGAAGTCGCCATCACCGACATCGAGCGCCTGCCCGAGATGATCAACAAGTATGCCGCCGAACTGGTCGCCGTTGGCCCCAGCCCGTTCAAAGGCTTCTAGGAGACCCACCATGAGCGCAAACACCGCAGTGGCGGAGAAATACCGCAACAATTTCCTGAAGGAAATCGAAGAGCAGGTCGAGATGGGCGACTGGGTCAAGATGTGCATGCAATGCGGCGTCTGCTCCGGTTCCTGCCCGACCAACTTCCAGAGCGCGTGGGAACATCCGCCGCAGGAACTCTTCATGATGATCCGCGCCGGCAAGCGCGAGGAAGTGCTGACCAGCAGCTCGATGTGGAACTGTACGTCCTGCTACAACTGCATCGTGCGCTG
>JAHJNP010000307.1 GCA_018820745.1 Gammaproteobacteria bacterium | reverse complement strand
GCGACGGCAACATCGCCCAGGCCGCCGAGCTGCTTGGCGTCACCCGTCCCACGCTGTATGACCTGATGGCGAAAATCGGCATGAAATAAACCCGGCGTAATTTGTCTACACTTTATGCGAACCTATTGGAGACTTGCATGCCCACTTTCGTCCCTGTGCCCCGGTTGCTGTCGGTCCTGATATTCGGTGCCAGCCTGCTGACCGCCTGTGGCGGAGAAGACAGCGCCACCCTGGTGACCGAAGCCCGGGCGATGGTCGCGGCGGGGGATTACAAGGCGGCGATCATCCAGTTGAAAAACGCTGTAGCGGAAGACAATAAAAACCCCGATGCACGCTACGAGCTGGGCAAGCTCTACCTCGAGCAAAACGACCTGGCCAGCGCCGAGAAGGAGTTCCGGCGCGCGCGCGAGGCGGGTTATGCGGAAAACGCCGTCAATCAGATGATCGCCCGGTCCCTGCTGGGCCAGCGCGAATTCCAGCGCGTGCTCGACGAACTGCCCCCCCCGGCCGACAGCGACCCTGACGCTGCCACCCTGCAGGCCCTGCGCGCCACCGCCGAACTCAACCTGGGACGCAAGGAAGACGCACGCAAAACGCTGCGGCAAGCGCAGCAGGCCGCACCCGGCAATGCCGAGGTCCACCTGGCACTGGCGCAACTGGCCCTGGCCGACGGCGATGGCGACAAGGCCATGCAGGCGCTCGACCAGGCCTTGCGCATCGACCCCGGGCACCGCGACAGCCTGCTGCTGAAGGCCGATCTGCTGCGCGCCACCGGCAAACCGGTCGACGCCGCCGCGGTGTATCGCGAAGTCCTCAAGATCGACCCGCGGCATGCCAATGCCCGGCTGGCTCTGGCGGGCATCGCCCTCGCCGGCGACAAGCTGGCCGACGCACGCCGCGAAGTCGACGCCGCCCTGAAGGCCAACCCCAACAACCTGCAGGCGCATTACACCCAGGCGCTGATCGACTTTCGCGAAAAGAAGACCGAACGTGCGCGTGACCGTCTGGCGACCGTGCTGAAAAGCGCGCCCAATTACGTCCCCGCACTGCTGCTGGGCGGCTCGATCGAATACGCACTGGGCAACCTGCAGACCGCCGAAGCGCACCTCAACAAAGTGGCCAAGGCCATGCCGAACAACCTGTACGCGCTACGCCTGCTGGCCGCCTCGCAACTGCGCCTGGGGCGTCCCGACGATGCTGCGAAAACGCTCGCCCCGGCGCTCAGAGCGGCCACCCAGGACCCCGGCGTGCTGGTCGTCGCCGGCGAAATCGCGCTGGCCAAAAAGGACTTCGCCCAGGCCTCGGCGTATTTTGAACAGGCTGCCCAGCACAGTCCCGACAATGCCGCCATCCGCACCGAGCTCGGTATTTCCCGGCTCGCCCAGGGCGACAGCCGTGCCATGGCCGACCTGCAGGCCGCCGCCGACATGGAAGGCAGCAGCAGCCGCGCCGACACCTTCATCATTCTCAACCAGCTGAGACAACAACAGTTCGACGCCGCGCTGGCCAGCATCGCCACGCTGGAAAAGAAACAGGGCGCCGATCCGCTCATCTGGAACTACCGGGGCGCGGCCTTCCTCGGCAAACAGGACGCCGTGCGCGCGCGCGACAGCTTCAGCCAGGCGCTCAAGCTCGACCCCGCGTTCTTTCCCGCCGCGACCAACCTGGCGCAAATCGACCTCAAGGACAAGCAGCCCGCTGCAGCGCGCCAGCGTTTCGAGGCCATCCTCAAGGCCGACCCCAAGCACCTCAACGCCATGCTCGCGCTGGCCGACCTCGCCCTGCGCGACAAGGACGAAAAAGCCTATGTCAGCTGGCAGGAAAAGGCCGCCGCCGCCCACCCGCAGGCGCTGCAGCCGCGGGTGGCGCTGGCGCGCTACCAGCTCGCCAAGGGCGACAAGGACAAGGCGCTCGCCACCGCACGCGAGGCGGCCAACGCCAATCCTGACAACCCGGTAGCGCTCGACCTCCTCGGCACCACCCAGCTGGCGCTGGGGGACACCACCAACGCGCTGGGCAGCTACCGCAAGATGGTCGAACGCCAGCCCGGTCAGGCGCCGCCGCTGGTCAAGCTCGCCAGCGCGCAGATCGCAGCCAAAGACCTGCCCGGCGCACGCAAGGCCCTGCAGGATGCCCTGCGCATCCAGCCCGATTTCCTCGACGCGCAAATGATGCTGGGCGGCGTCGAGATCCAGGGCGGACGTTTCGACGATGCGCAAAAACTCGCCCAACAGGTGCAGCAGCAACACCCCGACAACCCGTCCGGGTTCGTCCTGGCGGGCGATGCAGCACATGCCCGCAAGAACTACCCCGCCGCGCTAGCCGCATACGAGCGCGCGCACAAGCTGGCCCCCACCGGCGCGCTGCTCGTCCGCCAGTTGCAGGTTTTCAACGCCACCCAGCGACCCGAGGAAGGCGAAAAACGCCTCGCCGCCTGGCTGGTCGCCAATCCTCAGGACGCGGGCACGCGCGCCCTGCTGGCCGAAAGCCTGCTCAGGCGCAAGCAATACGCGGCTGCGACCGGGCATTATCTGGTGCTGAACAAAAGCAATCCCGACAATCTTGTCGTGCTAAACAATCTGGCCTGGGCGCTCAATGAAACAGGAGACAAGCGAGCGGTGTCATTTGCCGAGCAGGCGCTGAAGCGGCAGCCCGAGAATCCAGTGGTCATGGATACCTATGGCTGGATCCTGGCCAATCATGGGCAAGCGTCCAAAGGCCTGCCTCTCCTGCAGAAGGCGCTTTCCAAAGCACCGGACAATGCGGAAATCCAGTATCACCTGGCAGTCGTCCTGGCCAAAACAGGGGATCACGCCCGCGCCCAAGGCGAACTCGAGCGCCTCCTGACGAGCGGCGCACGCTTTCAGCAGGAACCAGAAGCGCGCGCCCTGCTCAGCCAGTTGCAGAACACGACGCGCTGATCCTTAATATTGAATGGAGTCCCTGCCTTGATGAACCGACGCAACGCCCACCTGATCACGCTCCTGATATTGGCCCTGTCCGCACCGCTTGGTGGGTGTGATGCCACGGCCAGACTCAGCGAACAGGAACACATCCAGCGCGCCAAGGATTTTGAGGACAAAGGCAACCTCAAGAGCAGCATCATCGAGCTCAAAAACGCCATTCAGAAGAATCCGGACAGCCCACAGGCACGGCTGTTGCTGGGCCAGGTTTATCTCAAGGCCGGATTCGGCGCAGAAGCCGAGAAGGAATTGCTTCGTGCGCAGCAACTGGGCATCAGTCGCGACAGCATCGCGCCCCAGCTTGGCGAGGCCCTCCTGCTCATGGGTGAACACCAGCGCCTGCTGGATGAAATACAGTCCAACGACAAGCTCTCAAGCGTCAATCAGGCCCGCATACTGGCCCTGCGCGCCAACGCGATGCTGGCGACGGGCCAGGTACGGGACGCATGCGACCTGTTCCAGAGTGCGCAGGCCATCGATGCCAGCCATCCGTCTTCCTATTGGGGGCTCGCGCTGTGCGCTGTCATTGAACGCGATCCGGCCAAAGCCAGAACCCTGCTCGACGCCGCGCTCAAGCTGCCGCAGCAGCAAAGCCAGACCCTGGTGTACATCGGCGATCTGGAACAGCTGAACGCGTCCCTAGAGGGCGCGCTAAAAGCGTACGACAGCGCCCTGAAAATCGACCCTGAAAATCTCCAGGCGCGCTACAACCGCGTTCCCGCTCTGCTTCGAGCGGGCAAGAACGAGGCCGCCGCCAAGGAAATTGCCCGCTTGCGCGAACGCGCACCCAACTTTGCCCAAACGCATTACCTCACCGCTTTGTTCGACTACTCGCAAGAGAAATACCCTGAAGCGCGTGACGCGCTGCAGCAGGCTTTCAAATTCGCGCCCGATCATCCACCCAGTCTGATGCTCGCCGCCATGACGGCCCACGCTCTCGAGTCGTACCAGCAGGCCGAAACCTACATCGGACGCTTCCTCGCCCGATTCCCCGGCAACAAACAGGCGATCAAGGTGCTGGCTACCACGCAAATCCGCCTGAAACAACCCGAAAAGGC
>JAHJNP010000306.1 GCA_018820745.1 Gammaproteobacteria bacterium | reverse complement strand
TCGAACAGGGTGAAGGCGTCGGCGGTGCCGCCGGCGAAGCCGGCCAGCACCTTGTCCTGGTGCAGGCGCCGGATCTTGCGCGCGGTGGATTTGATGACGATGTTGCCGAGGGTGACCTGGCCGTCGCCGCCGAGGGCGACTTCGTTGCCCCGGCGGACGGAAAGAATGGTGGTGCCGCGATATTGTTCCATGGGCAGGATTATCCTGAAAAAAAGGGCCGCCGCGAAGAATGCCAAATGGCGCGAAGCGGGGTGCTGCAAGGCTTTTTCCCCAGCGCGGGGACGTGCGCTGTCGGGGCAGGGCCGCCGCCGCCCGGACGTCAGTCGGCGATGTCAGTCCCGATGGCGCGGGGCAAGCTGCGCCAGCTGGTCGATCCCCATGACGCGGAAAAGTTCGTGGATGAGCGCGTTGTGGCCGCGCAGGGTGATGGTCTTGCCGCTGCCCAGACACTGCATCAGCACGCTGATGAACTGGCTGACACTGCCGTAATCGACGCGGGTGACCTGCGACAGATCGACCAGCACCTCGTTGTGGGTGGTTGCATAGCTGCCGAGTTGCTGTAAGGCGCTGTCGTTGGCGGGGGTGATTTCGCCGGCTAGCTGCAGCGCATCGTCCAGCGGCTCGGCGGGTTTTGTCTGCACGACCTCGGCGGCCTGGACTTCGCTCCAGGAAGGCGGCGACACCTCAAAGCGCACCGCATAGTCGACCGCCAGGTTCTCGAAGTTTTCCTCCTGGCCGAGTGTCTGGTAGAGCTCCAGCAGCAGCAGCCAGTGCACCGCCCGGCTGTGGGTGGCGCGGTTGAGATCCTGCAGCAGTGCGGTCAGGGTGTCGACGCCGCTGACCTGCAGCTTGCGGCGGGCCTTGCGCGCGGCGGCGAGGATCTTGGCGCATTCGTCTGCGCCGGCTTCATCGATCATGGCGATGCGTGAAAAGTCGATCCGCACCGCGGCATTCTTGGCGGTGGCCTCGACGCCCTCGCGCAGGGTGGCGGCTGCTTTTTTGTCGAGCAGGCCGGGTAATTCCAGGCTGGCGGTCTGATCTGGCTGGGGTTTGCTGGCGGCATTGCCGCCCCCCATGGCTTTCCAGACCGGAGGCGAGGTTTCGAAGCGCATCGCGTAATCCAGCGCCAGCTGGTCAAAGTCTTTTTCGCGATTCTGGATGCCGTAGAGGTCGAACAGCATGTGCCAGGCGCGGCGATCGCCCGTGGCCAGGAGATCCTTCAGCAAACGCTCGGCCATGTCGGATTGACCGCTGGCATAGAAGATGGCCACTTCGTCCACCGGCGACTGCGCCGCGCCGCTGGACTCCTCCACCACGATGCCGCTGGCCCCCATGTCCATGGTCAACAGGGTTTCGGTAGGCTGCGATTCGGCGGCTGGCGCAGGCGTCGGCTTGCGCGCGGGGCTGGGTGCCTTGTCCTTGCTTTTTTTGAAAAACGGAAGAGCCACTGAATTTGCGTACGTCGGATAGGGGGTCAGTACTGGATACTAGCGTTGTCGCCCGCTTGCAGCAACCCGCAGCGTGCGAGCGGCAAGCAGGGCAATGACGGCGAGCGCGATGACAATCGCGGGCCCGGTCGGCCAGTCGAGCAGCGCGGACGCGGCCAGCCCTGCCGCATACGCCAGTGCACCCACTGTCCAGCCCGCCAGCAGGCCGGGGCGTGCCGGCAGGCCGCGCACCGCCAGCGCCGGCAGGATCAGGCTGGCGAACACCAGATAAACCCCCACTACCTGCACTGACGCGGTAATCGCCAGCGCAAACACCAGATAGAACCCGAGTCCGCCGAGGCGCTCGCCGCGCCACGCCATGAACGCCAGCAGCATGCCGTAAAGCGCGGCCATCTGCATGGCCTGGGTGGAGGTTGCCCACAGGATTTGCCCGGTAAGCAGTTCGGCCAGATGCTCGCCGCCGTGCGGGTCGCCGGCCAGCAGCAGCACCGCGGCGCTGGCGGCGACCACGAAGGTCGAGCCGATCAGGGCTTCCTGGATATGAGGCCAGCGCCGCTCGCACCCGGCCAGTGCCGCCGCGCCGGCCAGCGCGGCCGCGGCCGCCGCCAGTTGGGTGGACCAGCCGTCGGCGGCAAGATCGAGTGCGTGCGCCGCGACCACGCCGAGCACCGCCAGCTGCGACACCGCCAGGTCGAGAAAGATGATGCCGCGCGCCAGCACCCGGCGCCCCAGCGGAACGTGGGTGGATAGCACCAGCAGGCCGACGACGAACGGCCATAGCAGGAGATCGAGCGGGGCCGGCGTCATGGCGCCGCTTTCAGTAACTGGTCGATGGTGTCGTCGAACAGGCCAAACAGATCGCCTGCGCGG
>JAHJNP010000305.1 GCA_018820745.1 Gammaproteobacteria bacterium | reverse complement strand
CGCAGCATCCGGCTTGTCGTCGAGCAGCGCCTGCGCGACGTTGCCGGCGTCGCCGCCCGACAGCGCCAAGAGGCCGTCGGTGCCGTCACGCAGCCAGGCAGGATCGATCTCGGCGTGACCACGATGGAGGTTTTCCAGATAGGCGCGGGTGAGCAGGTCACATAGGCGGCGATAGCCTTCGCGGTGCTGCACCAGCAGCAGCAGGCGCGAGGGGCGGTTGCGGTCGGCGGCGTTCGTCACCCACACGTCGCAGCCGAAGATCGGCTTGATGCCGGCGCCGCGCGCGGCGCGATAGAACTTCACCCAGCCGAAGGTGTTGGACAGGTCGGAGACCCCGAGTGCCGGCATGGCCATTTCGCGCGCGCGCCCGACTGCCTCGCCCACCCGAACCAGGCCATCGGCGACGGAATATTCGGTGTGCAGGCGAAGGTGGACGAATTGCGGATCGGTCATGGGACGGGAGCGGAAAAGCAGGGGGCTATTTTAACGCCGCTGCGCGCGCCAAAAACAAAAGGCAGCCGAAGCTGCCTTTTGTTTTTTTCTCAAGTGCCGGGGCTAGTTGGCGCGGCGCTTGAATTCGTTGGTGCGGGTGTCGATCTCGATCATGTCGCCGATGTCGACGAACGCGGCCACCGGCAGTTCGTACCCGGTAGGCTTGATGCGCGCCGGCTTCATCACCTTGCCGGAGGTGTCGCCGCGCACGGCCGGCTCGGTGTATTCGACTTCGCGGACGACGGTGGTGGGCATCTCGACCGAGATCGCCTTGCCGTCGTAGAACACCACTTCGACCGGCATGCCGTCGTCGAGGTAGTTCAGCGCGTCGCCGAGGTTGTCGGCTTCGATTTCATACTGGTTGTAGTCGCCGTCCATGAACACATACAGCGGATCGGCGAAGTAGGAATAGGTGCATTCCTTGCGGTCGAGGTTGACGGATTCGAACTTGTCGTCGGCGCGGTAGACGCTTTCGGTGCCCGAACCGGTGAGCAGGTTCTTCAGCTTCATTTTGACGACGGAGGAATTGCGGCCGGATTTGCTGAATTCGGCCTTCAACACGACCATCGGGTCCTTGCCGATCATCACGACGTTGCCGGCGCGGAGTTCCTGTGCGGTTTTCATGGGTGTGTCCTGCTGCGAGAGCGTGTAAGGGATTAAGAAAGCCCGTTATTTTAACTTATTTTCAACGAAATCAACCAGCTTGTCGGTGAGCCGCCCGGCATGCCCGAGGCGGTCGCACCAGCCCGCCGCATGCGCTTCGATGGCGGCCTGCTGCGCCCGCCACGCCGTCCAGCATGCCGCCAGATCATCCGCCTCCGGCATCCCGTTCCAATGCCGCCACATGCCGACCACCGCGCGTGCCGCGGCGTCATCCAGCCCTTCCGTGTAATGCATCAGCAGCGCATGGGTCTTGTCCCAGTGCACCGCGTCGGCCTGCGGGTAGGCCTGCCACACCAGCGGGCGCGCCGCCCACTGCGCACGCACGCAGGAGTCCTCGCCGCGAACGAAATTGAGGTCGCACGCCCACAGCAGATGGTCGTACGCGTCCTGGTCCAGAAACGGCAGGATGTGCAGCTGCAGGGCGCCGCGCCGATGCGACGCGCCGGCCTGCAGCGTCGGGACCGACAGCCACGCCGCCAACTGCGGGATGACCCGGCCTTCGGGCACGAGACAGGTGACAGGGCGCGGATCGGCCGCCCAGGCATCGAGCAAGGCCGGCAGCGCCGGGTTTTCGTAGGCGAACAGCGACACCCGCAATTCATCCGGATGCGGCGCGTCCAGGCCGATCCGGCGCCAGAACGCGGGCATCCCGCCGGCTGCAAACGCGGCACGCCGCGCGGCCAGGTCTGCCTCGGCCAGCAGCCCGCCGGTGGCCGGCGTGTAGCCGGGAAAGAAGAAATATTTGGTCAGCGGCAGACGCGGGTGCGGCGACGGCAGGCCATGGTGTTCGGCCACCCAGGGCTCGGCGCTGAGATATTCGAGATTGATCCACACCGGCGGCGGCGAAGCTTCGCCCATCGCTGCCAGGTAGGTTTCCGGCAAGGCGCAGCCGAAGGCCTCGATCACCACCTGCGCCGGCGCGGCGGCCGCAAACGGCGTGCGCCAGGCACACACCGTCACCCCCTCGCAGGACTGCTCGGCGGCCGCCGCATCGACCGCCGGCCAGATGCGCTGGAACGTGTTCAGGTCGTCCACCCACAGCCGCACGGGCTGGCCGTGCTCGCCGGCCAGCCCGCGCGCCAGCCGCCAGGCGATGCCGATGTCGCCATAGTTGTCGACGACGTTGCAGAAGATGTCCCACGTGGTGCGCATGCCGCGCATCCTACCGCATCGATCAGGCTGGCAGCGTCCTGCCGGATGGCTGCGCCATGGCCTCCCGCGTCTGTTCTTTCCTGGTTGGCGGGAAACAACAGTCCGGCAGAGGCCCTTGTTTTTTCACGCTTTCCGCTTGAAAAAACGCATTCGGGGTAGTAAAAAGAAAACAGTTTGGTTTCAAGAACCATCAAGGTTTGGCATTACCGCAGGGGCATCACCGGGTAGCGCGCTTGAATTCAGACCGACGGCCAGAACAATCCCGCCGTCCTGTCATCCGCCAGCGTTTACGCCCTACGGGGTGCAATTGTGCTTATCGCGGTCATGTCTTGCATTACGCCAAAGGAGGAAGTTTGAATGGCAACAGGTACAGTCAAGTGGTTCAGCGACGCCAAGGGGTTCGGCTTCATCACCCCCGATGACGGCGGCGAGGATGTGTTCGCACATTTTTCCGCCATCCAGTCCAGCGGCTTCAAGACTTTGACAGAAGGCCAGAAAGTCTCTTTCGAAGTCAGCCAGGGCCCCAAGGGCAAGCAGGCGTCCAACATCCAGCCGGTGGAATGAGCGGTTGATCCAGCATTAAAAAACCCCGCCAAGGCGGGGTTTTTTAATTTGGACCGGCCCCGCCTTGGCGAGGTTTTTAGTGCCGGCACAAACCTTACATCTTCGCGACCATCGCCTCGGCAAATGCCGAGCACTTCACCTCGGTCGCGCCATCCATCAGCCGCGCAAAGTCATAGGTCACGCGCTTGGCGGCGATGGCTTTTTCCATGCTGGCCAGGATGAGGTCGGCGGCCTCGAGCCAGCCCAGGTGGCGCAGCATCATCTCGGCCGACAGGATCAGCGAGCCCGGGTTGACGTAGTCCTTGCCGGCGTACTTGGGCGCGGTGCCGTGGGTCGCTTCGAACATCGCCACGGTGTCGGACAGGTTGGCGCCCGGTGCGATGCCGATGCCGCCGACTTCGGCCGCCAGCGCGTCGGAGATGTAGTCGCCGTTCAGATTCAGCGTGGCGATGACGTCGTACTCTTCCGGGCGCAGCAGGATCTGCTGCAGGAAAGCGTCGGCGATGACGTCCTTGATCACGATGCCGTTCGGCAATTCCATCCACGGGCCTTCACCGATCAGCTTGGCGCCGAATTCGCGCGCAGCGAGCTCGTAGCCCCACTTCTTGAAGCCACCTTCGGTGAACTTCATGATGTTGCCCTTG
>JAHJNP010000304.1 GCA_018820745.1 Gammaproteobacteria bacterium | reverse complement strand
TGATCAGTGCGTTGATGACGGTCTCAGTATCCTTGCCTGTGACCTTCACCAGCATCACATAGCGTGAATGACGTTCGACAAGGGTTGCAATCTGACTGTTGCTGTTTCCGAACAGCAGGTCACCCTCCCAGTGACCGGGTAGCCGCCCCGCCTGATGCCCGCCCGTGCGCCCCCGCTCTGGGAGACGCCAGGCGCCACCATGGGCGAGGACGAGCCCCCAGACTCAATCGGCGCCTGAGTACGAATCGACCAGCGCATTGCCTGGTAGACCACAGGCACTGGGCGAAGCGGAATTCGGATGACTTTTCAGGGGTTCCTGGTACCCAATCCGAGATTGACGCCGCTTCACGGGATTTCATATACTTTCGATGGTGCCGTTGGATTTCGTATCCTTTGGCAGATCAGTTCTAATAACCCCCGCCAGACGTGCGCCTCGCGTGAGGCGGCAAGATCGGTCTGCAGTGCGCATTTAACCAGCGAACCTCTTTACGGGAGCATTGCGAGATGGCCGAACGAACGCAGACCGGCATCGCCGCCTCGACGGCACGGCCGTGCCAGCCGAGCCGCGGCGGAGCGGCGGCGGCTGGATCGCCCTTCAGGTGCGCCGTTGCCGTGCTGGCGTTGCTCGTCGCCGGCGGATGCTCGCACACCCTCGTCCACAACGAGAACCGGGACAAGCAGGGGCAGGAGACGAAGAAGCTCGCGGCCGAGGCTCGTATCGGCGACACGGTCGCGGCGCTGGAGAAATCTTTCTCCGAAGCGGCCGCACTGGAGGAGGCGCGTGCGCGGGATCGCGCTGCCTATCTCTTCGATCTCGAATTGAAGGTCGTGTCCCGTGCGTCATCGCTCACGTCGAAATTCACCGCGAACGCGCAGGAGACCGACGGGCTGCAGACGGTGGTCACCGACCGGCTCGCCAAGATCGGCCTGACCGGGAACTCGCCGGACGAGTTGAGAAAGCTCCGAGTGCTGGCCGCTCAATTTACGGCGCGGCAACGCGCGCTCGAGACCACGTTGCTCGAGTTCCGCGGAACCGTGGGCCATCGATTCGAGAGCTGCATGCAGGTCTACGCGGCGGCGTCGGACCCGGCAAAGAAGAGCGAGGTTATTGCCGAGTCGTTCCTCAACAAGCTTCCCGCGGATCGACGGGAGCTCGCTCGATTGAAGTATCCGGCGTTGATCGATGACTGCAAGAGGATCGAACAGGCCTTGGACAAGCGCAACAAGTTCTTTACCCGAGAAGGGCTGGTCAAGGAAACCTACGGCCGGCTGGATAGCATACAAGGAGAAGTGCTGCGGTATGAGCTTCAGATGAGGCAGGCACGGGAGGAGCTCAACAAGGCCGCCGCAGTGCTCCGCGATTCCGGCGCCGTCGCGGCCGCCAAACCCGCCGCGACGGGCAAGCTCGAGACCGTGGAATCCCGGGCGGGCCGCCTGGCCGACGTCGTGCATCGCCTTGCCAAAGGCAGCGACGCCCTGGGCGACGCGGGAGCGCACGTCGTCGCCGCCGAGAAGCTCGCGCGCCTGGAAGCGCTCCTCGGCGCCATCGCGGGCACTTCTCCCGACGGGAGCGTCAAGCTCACCCCGGACGAGCAGGTTTCGGTCGCCATCATCCGCGACATACCGGCGCTGGCGGACGAAGCCGACAAGCTGCTCAAGGAGGCGGGAAAACCCCGGCTGGTGCCCTTCGTCGCCGCGATCGACCAGCAGAAGCTGGTGCTGCAGGGGTTCGAGGCGGGCCAGCGCGGGAAGCGCAAAGAGGCGAGCGCGGTGAGAAGCGAGCTCGAGGCGGTGCTGAACGAGGCGCGCGCGCTGGTCAACATCCTGGAGCCCCTCGTCAGGAACAAGGATTGGGCGCAGCGCTCGATCGGCGCCCTGCTCGGCGAGCTGAACGGCGAGAAGAAGATCGAGCTCCTCCGCGCGCTTGCCGTCTACGCTGATGACGTCAAGCGCTACCGCGTCAAGAGCGCGGTCTGGAAGGTTCGCGCCGAGGCGGCGCAATACGAAGAAGGGCTCGCCCGGTCGAAGTACGCCGCGGCTCAATGGGATGCCCTGATCGACACCATCGCAACGGTATTGGCTGACTACCACGCCGCCGGGATCAAGAAGGCCGATCTAGCGGAGTTCTTCAAGGCGCTGGGATTGGTGGCCATCGGCGTGGGGGCCGCGCAATGAAAGAAAATCGTTTCATCTTCAGGTGGTGGCTGTTGGTCCTGATCGCCCTGCTCGCGGGATGCGCGACGCCAAAGCCGATACTGGATCTCGCGGGACAGGGCTCCGCGACGGTCGGGCTCGCTGAAATCTCGCTGCGGGATTACCTCGCGCTGACGCAAAACCAGCTCGCCGCGCGCATGGATCTCATGCGTCTCGACGCCCAGCAGGAAGCGGGCGACGCGAGCCGGCGCGAGTTCGATCTTTTCCTTGCCCGGGAGGCGGGCGCGCGGTCCGGCGACGATACCGCCAGGACGATCCGGGAGCTGGGCGAAGAGCGCCGGCGTCTGCGGGAGAAGAGCGCCGAGGAGCTGAGGGCGCTGGAGAAGAAGTTCGCACTGGACGTCGCGACGCTGCCGCAGGTGCCGGGCGAGAGGCTCGCGGCGGCGAAGAAGGGCTTCGGTGTACTCGCCCAGGAGCTCAGCCCGGAAGAGTGGGTCAAGCTCGCGGTCGGGTACGCGCGGGAGATCAATGAGGGCGTGGACAAGCTTCGCGCGGCTCAGGATGCCGCGAAGACGGGCGGCAAGTGATCGCGTTAACCATGTGGTCCTGGGGGTGAGGAATGAACGCCGAAGCAACGAATGACATCGAAAGCGCTGAAGTAGCTTCCGATACCGAAGCCGGGCGGTACGAGAAGGCGTATCGTGAAACCCGAAGGGCCCTCGATGAGTCCATCGAGACCCTGATGGTCCTGGAGGAGCTGGAGACTTCGCCGACGGTTCGCGACCAGATCGCGCTGAAGCGGCTGGAGCTGGAAACCTCCCGCTCCAACATGGTTCGCGCAAACATTGCTTTTCATACCGGCCGCGCGACGATGAACCCGCCGTCGCCCGCGCAGGTGGCGGAGATCGTCCAGATCGCGAAGAAATCGGTCGAGCTTACGGTGGACCGGGCGACGGCGGCGGCGGTCGTGAAACTGGCCACCAGCGCGCTCAACAAGTTTGCGCAGATCCAAGAGATCGGAAACGGCTAGTTGGGATAAAAGAACCCGACCCATATCGGACGCTCACAGCATCGTCACCGCCGCCCAGAACCAGTCATTCGTTGGTCGTTGGTCGTTGGTCGTTGCGTCAGCGGAGGGGCTGTTTACGACGCCAGTGACTAGAAGGCGGCCGCTCGCTTGCCAGTCGATTGCTGCTAATCGGCCACGTAGCGATTACCACGGGGTGACATCATTTTACCGCTGCCTCACTCATTATCCGAGGCGCTCGGCTCATCGGGCTCAGACCCGCCCTGTCTAGTCATAGCATCGCACGCGAGCGCGGGATTGGCTGCATTGATCGGCATTAGCTCAACTGCTGTAGGCTTGAGAGTCAGGTGAGTTTTTCCCTAAAGTAAGGTATTTGGCACAGCTCGCTGAGGCGTTACGCATCGATGTGGGCGAACTCCAGGATCCCGCAAAGTGCATCGATGAGTTGGCCGAGGAAGTTCAACTCCTGACAGTGTTTAGGTCGTTGACCAAGGAACGCCAGTTGATAGCGATCAAGCTGGTTGAAGCGCTGAAGTAAGAGCGCAAGTCGCGCTCAGGGTGAAGCCGGCTCAAAAGCGGAAGTTGAGCTTGGGGAGTTTGACCGTCTCTTGTTCGGCGATTCTGTTGAAAAACCCCCTTCAATAACGCCGCCCCCGCAGCTATGATTCTCATCATCTGATAAGCGGGGAGCCTAGCGATGATGGGGTGTCAGACAGGTGGTCAAGATCGACTTTTCTACTCTTTCAACCTCGCCGAACACATTCCCCAGAATCATCTCTTGCGTGGCATCGAACGCTGCCTTGATCTGAGTGAATTGCGCCAGCACCTGGCGGACTACTACAGCCACACCGGGCGTCCTTCGATCGATCCCGAACTGATGATCCGGATGCTGATCGTTGGGTACTGCTACGGCAGGCATTCATCCCGCAAGCGTCCATTGAACGATTCGATATAGGCATTCTGGTTCGGCTTGCCAGGCTCGATCAGGTATAGCTTCACGCCCCGATCGTGTGACCAGCCCAGCATGGCCCGCCCACAGAATTCCTTGCCGTTATCGGTCCTGATCGCTTGCGGCAGTCCGCGATGGATTGCCAAGTGATCCAGTATCCGCGTCAATGGCTGCCCGCCTATGGCTCGCTCAGGCACGATGGCCACCGCCTCATGCGTGGCGTCATCAACCACGGTCAGGCACTTGATGACGCGCCCCTCGGCTGTTCGATCGAAGACGAAGTCCATCGACCAGACATGATTGGCAGCCTGCGGGCGGCCCAGCGGCTGCCGATCCGACACTGGCACTTTCTTGCACCGCCGCCGCCTCACCTGTAACCGGGCCTCCGCGTATAGCCGCTCGACTCGCTTGTGATTGACCACCACGCCGGCCTGACGCAGCTTCAGATAGATCATCCCCGAGCCATAGCGGCGATGCCGCTGAGCCAGCGATACGATGTGCTCCCGCAGGACCAGATTGCGATCCGGCGCCGGCCGATAACGCAACGCGCTGGCACTCATGCCGATCACCCGCAGGGCACGACGCTCGCTCAGCCCGCGTGCGGTCATGTGGCGCACCAACTCTCGGCGTGATGGTGCGCTCACCACTTTTTTCTCAAGGCTTCGCGAGTGATCTCGTTTTCCAGTACCGACTCGGCCAGCAGTTTCTTCAAGCGGGAGTTCTCAACTTCCAGCTCCTTCAGGCGCTTGGCATCGGACACACTCATGCCCCCGAACTTGCTGCGCCAAAGGTAGTAACTGGCTTCGGAGAAGCCATGCCTACGGCAAAGCTCCTTGATGGGAAGACCCGCCTCGGCCTCTCGCAGGAAGCCAATAATCTGCTCTTCGGTAAAACGCTTCTTCATGTCCAATCTCCTCAATAACGGGATTGGACTCCAAAGCTAGGTGCTACTCAAATTCGGGGAGACGTCGGTCTCAGTCCAGTTTTTATTTGTACGCTACCACCGCGCTTTTTTTTGTGCCGCCGTTTATTCGACGGTGACCGACTTTGCGAGATTGCGCGGCTTGTCGACGTCGGTCCCCTTTTGCAGGGCGGCGTGATACGACAGCATCTGCAGCGTGACGGTGTGCAGGATCGGCGACAGCGCGCCGTTGCTGCCACCGGGCAGCTTGATGACGTGCACGAACGCCGATTCCTCGATGGCCACGTCGCCGTCGGCGAACACGTACAGCTCGCCGCCGCGCGCGCGCACTTCCTGCATGTTCGACTTCAGCTTTTCGATCAGCAGGTCGTTGGGCGCGATGGTGATGACGGGCATGTCCTCATCCACCAGCGCCAGCGGGCCGTGCTTGAGTTCGCCCGCCGGATAGGCCTCGGCGTGGATGTAGGAGATTTCCTTCAGTTTCAGCGCGCCTTCCAGCGCGACCGGGTAATGCACGCCGCGCCCGAGGAACAGCGCGTGGTG
>JAHJNP010000303.1 GCA_018820745.1 Gammaproteobacteria bacterium | reverse complement strand
GTCAAACAGGCCATCGCCGACAACACGCCGTTCGGCATCTGCGCCATCCGCGAAGGCAGCGAAACCGGCACCCCCGCCGTTCCCTACGCGGTCGGCACCCGTGTGCACATCACCGACTGGGACATGCCGCAGACCGGCATCCTGCACATCGAAACGCAGGCAGCGGAACGCTTCGTCGTCCGCAGCACCCGCACCGAACCCGGCGGCCTGCTCATCGGCAAGGTGGACGCGGTCAGCGACGAACCCGCCGTCGCCATCCCCGACGAGCTCGAACTTGCCGTCGAAATCCTGCGCCACATCATCGACGAATACGGCGACGCGCGTTTTGCCGCACCGCACGAATTCGACAACGCCGTGTGGGTGGGCTACCGGCTGTCCGAAGTGCTGCCGCTCAAGCGCTCCATCAAGCAGAATCTGCTGGAAATGAACGACAGCGTGATGCGCCTGCGCATTCTCACCGAGTTCCTCAAGAAGCAGATCAACTGATGGCGCGCTTCTATCCCGCACTTGACGCCAGACACCGCGAATTCATCGCTGCACAGAAACTGTTCTTCACCGCCACCGGCACCGCCGACAGCCGCCTCAACCTGTCGCCCAAGGGGATGGACAGCCTGCGCGTGCTGTCCGACACCTGCGTCGCCTACCTCGACCTCACCGGCAGCGGCAACGAAACCGCTGCCCACCTCAAACACGACGGCCGCATGACGCTGATGTGGTGCAGCTTCGACACCGACCCGCTGATCCTGCGCCTGTACGGGCGCGGCCGCGCGGTACGGCGGCAGGACGCCGCATGGGGCGAACTGCGCCGCCACTTTCCCGCCCTGCCCGGCGAACGCCAGCTCATCGTGCTCGACATCGAATCGGTGCAGACGTCGTGCGGCTACGCCGTGCCGATGTATGCCTACCAGGGCGAGCGCGACACTCTGGCGCGCTGGGCCGACAAGAAAGGCGCGGTGGGCCTGCTGGATTACTGGCGCGAGAAAAACCAGGCCAGCATCGACGGCCTGCCCACCGGACTGCTGGAGGACGCATGATGAAACGAATCCTGATTCTGCTTGGGCTGGTCCTGAGCGCCTGCGACCCGACCCCGCCGCCCGAAACCGAACGCAAACCCAACCCGGCGTTCGAAACCCAGATTGAGGCGATGGAAAAAGCGCGCGCGGTCGAGCAGCAGGTCCGGGACGCTGCCGATGCGCAGCGCCAACAGCTGGACGCGGCAACCCAGCCCTAGGTACGCGGCCCCCGGAGAAATCCGGGCGCGTTCGGACTGCAGCCGGGCCGCATCGGCTAAACTGCCATCATGTTGAAATGGCTGGTCACCCTGATTGCAGCCCTGCTGATCCTGGGCCTGTTCACCCCCTGGCTCAACCGCCTGGGCCTGGGCCGGCTGCCGGGCGACCTGCGGGTCAAGCGCGCGCGCGGCACCTTCTACTTCCCCTTCACCAGCGTCATTCTCATGTCGCTGCTGCTCTCGCTACTTGCCTATCTGTTGGGTCGATGAATAAAGCATTCGTTAAGGAAACCGACGCGACTGACGCCGACGAGGATGACGTCGCCGCGCCGGCGCTGCCCGTCGGGTCGAAAAACTACATGACGCCCGCGGGCTACGCGCAGCTCGACGCCGAATTCAATCAGCTGTGGAAAGTCGAACGGCCCAAGCTGGTGGAAACCATTTCCTGGGCCGCCAGCAACGGCGACCGTTCGGAAAACGGCGACTACATCTACGGCAAAAAGCGCCTGCGCGAGGTCGACCGGCGCATCCGCTTTCTGTCCAGGCGGCTGGAGCACGCCGAGGTGGTCGACCCCGCCAGCCGCGAAGCCACCGACCAGGTGTTCTTCGGCGCCACCGTCACCATCGCGGATGCAAGCGGCAAGGCGTCCACCTACGCCATCGTCGGCATCGACGAGGCCGACGCCGGGCGCGGCCGCATTGCGTGGATTTCGCCGATGGCGCGCGCGCTGCTGAAAGCGCGCGAAGGCGACAGCGTCAGCGTGCAGACGCCGGATGGCCGACGCGAGGTGGAAATTGTCGAGGTACGCTACCAGGCTATCGACTGAGGAAGATTCACTAGACTAATGGCGGGCGGCTGAAGCACTCGCATGATCGAAGACGATCGCCCATTGTTCCCATCGCTTTCACGAGGTCATGATGAAACCTTTTCATATCGCTACGAGTCTTTTTCTGCTTGCCACGCTGGCCGCCTGTGGCGACTCCGGGGCTCCCAACGGCAAAGCCGATCCCGCCCTGGAGGAATCGCCAGCGCAAGCTGCCAACAATCCTGCCGACATCCTGGCTGCGCTTCCGCCCGAAGACCAGCCTTACGGTCTGGATGTCTTTACCGCCAAGTGCGTGCAGTGCCACGGCAATCTGGGGCTAGGCATCGACAACAATCCAGCGCTTACCGGATTGACGCGGTCAGCCATGCAGCAAAAAATGCTGGCCTATCGCGCGGGTAAAACCATGGGCCCGCAAACCGCAGTGATGGCTAAAGCCGTGGCCGGTCTCAGCGAGGCGGAAATCGCCGCGGTCTCGATCTACGCCGGGGAATAAGCCCGTCAGTTTCAGTACAGAATGCTGGCCAGCATGCGCCGGTAGCGGCTTGGCAGTTCGCCGCCGCCCAGCAGATCGAATACCGACAGCAGGGTCTTGCGGCCGATGTCGTCGCCGAAGCTGCGGTCGCGGCGGACGATTTCCAGCAGCTGGTCCATCCCCGCCTCGTATTGCCCGGCGGCGACCAGCAGCTTGGCCAGCTTCAGCCGCGCCTCCAGATCGTTTTCGTCTGCCGCCACCCGCGCGGTCAGCGCCGCCTCGTCTTCGCCGGCCGCGGCCATGAACTGCAACCGGGCTTTTAGCTGCGGCACGCGTGGGTCGGCATCATCCGCCACGCCCGCAATCAGGCGGCGGGTTTCGTCGGCCTCGTTCAAGTCGAGCATGATCTCAGCCGCATCAAGCCGTACGCCGATATGGGCGGGGTCGATTCTTGAGGCATCGGCCAGCGCCTGCAGCGCCCCGGACATGTCCCCGGCAAGACGCAGTTCGGCGGCCTGCGCCCGCAGTTCCTCAGCAGGGCCGGGAACCAGTCGATCGAGGAAGGCGCGCACCTCGGATTCCGGCAGCGCACCGGAAAACTCGTCGACCGGCTCGCCGTCGACGAAGGCCTTGACGCTGGGGATGCCGCGCACGCCGTAGCGCGTGGCGAGTTCCTGGTTGTCGTCGGAGTTGACCTTGGCCAGCAGGAATTTGCCGCCGTATTCGGCGGCGAGTTTTTCCAGGACGGGTTTCAGCGACTTGCAGGGGCCGCACCAGGGTGCCCAGAAATCGACCAGCACCGGACGATGCTTCGATTCCTCGAGAACGTGTTGCGGGAAGTCGGCAAGGCCGACGTCGAGGGCATGTTCAGTCATGGGAGCTCCGCTTCAATCTGCCGGATGGCTTTCATCCGGCTAAATCAGACTAGCTTAGATCTGCCTGGCCAGCTCGGCCGCCATCCCGGTATAGGAACCCGGGCTCAGGGTTTTCAGGCGGGCCTTCTCGGGCTCGGGTATCGCCAGGCCGTCGATGAACAGATGCAGCGTCTCGCGCGTCATGCCGGCCTTGCCGCGCGTGAGTTCTTTCAGCTGCTCGTAGGGGTTGGCCACGCCGTAGCGGCGCATCACGGTCTGGATCGGCTCGGCCAGCACTTCCCAGTTGGCGTCGAGGTCCGCCGCCAGCGCGGCCGGGTTGGCCTCCAGCTTGGATAGCCCGCGCAGGCAGGATTCGTAGGCCAAGAGGCTGTAGCCGAAGCCGACGCCCATGTTCC
>JAHJNP010000302.1 GCA_018820745.1 Gammaproteobacteria bacterium | reverse complement strand
TGCGCGAAGCGGCCAAAACGGCCGGCGGCCACGCCACCCTGTTCCGCGGCAAGGCGCCGGCCGACGGCGCCTTCACCCCGCTCGCGCCGGCGCTGGCGACACTGCACCGCAACCTCAAGCAGCGCTTCGACCCGCGGGGCATTTTCAACCACGGCCGGCTCTACCCCGATTTCTGACATGCAGACCAAGCTTGCCAACGCCTACCGTAACACCCCCGATGGCGAGGTCGCCGAACGCATTCTGCGCAATTGCGTGCATTGCGGTTTCTGCCTCGCCACCTGCCCCACTTACCAGATCCTCGGCAACGAACTCGATTCGCCGCGCGGCCGCATTTATCTGATGAAGCAGGTGCTCGAAGGCGCAACGCCGACGGCGAAGACCCAGCTCCACCTTGACCGCTGCCTCACCTGCCGCAACTGCGAGACCACCTGCCCGTCGGGCGTCGAATACGGCAAGCTGCTCGACATCGGCCGCCATATCGTCGAGGAAAAAGTCGGCCGCGGTGTTGCTGAGACCGCCACCCGCGCCGCGCTGAAAACCGGGCTCGGAAAGCCGCTGCTGTTCAACACCGCGCTGAAGATTGGCCAGGGTGTGCGCGGCCTGATGCCCGGTTTTTTGAAATCCCGCATCCCGCCCGCGGAAGCTGCCGGAAACTGGCCCGCGGCACACCATGCCCGCCGCATGCTGGTATTGCAGGGCTGCGTGCAGCCCGGTCTCAAGCCCAACATCAATGCCGCCACCGCGCGCGTGCTCGACCGCATCGGCATCTCGCTGTTCGCCGAAGCGGCCGCCGGCTGCTGCGGTGCGCTGGCGCATCACCTCAACGATGCCGAAGACGGCCTTGCCGCCGCGCGCCGCAACATCGACGCCTGGCTGCCGCATCTGGACGCCGGTGTCGAAGCCATCGTGATGACCGCCTCGGGCTGCGGCGTGATGGTGAAGGACTACGGCTGGTTGTTGCGCGACGACGCCGCCTATGCGGACAAGGCTGCTCGGATCTCCGCGGCGACGCGGGACATTTCGGAAATCCTCGTGTGCGAAGCGGCCGCGCTGAAATCCCTCGCCCCTCATGCCTCACCCCTCACCCAAAAACGCATCGCCTACCACCCGCCGTGCACCCTGCAACACGGGCAAAAGCTCACGGGCGGCGTCGAGGCCTTGCTGACCGACGCCGGATTCGAATTGACGCCGGTGGCGGAAAAGCACCTGTGCTGCGGCTCGGCCGGCACCTATTCGTTCCTGCAGCCGGAGATCGCCAACCAGCTCAAGGCCCGCAAGCTCGACAATCTTCAGGCCGGCCAGCCCGAGCTGATCGCCACCGCCAATATCGGCTGCCTCACCCATCTGCAATCGGGCAGCAACATCCCGGTGCGACACTGGGTGGAACTTCTGGACGAGGTGCTTGCCGGACTTTAGAGATAACGATCGGGAGGATCCATGATCTTCAAGCAACTGTTCGAACCCGTTTCCAGCACCTACACCTACCTCCTCGGCTGCGAGGAAACCGGCCAGGCGCTGCTGATCGACCCGGTGCTACCCACCTGGGAACGCGACCTTGCCGAGGTCAATAAGCTCGGTCTCACGCTCGCGTACACGGTCGAAACCCACATCCACGCCGACCACATCACGTCAGCGAAGAAACTCAAGGAAATCGCCGGCAGCAAGATCGCTGGCCCCGCGCTCGATGCGCTGCCATGCACCGACGTCGGCATTGTCGACGGCGTGCCGTTCAAAATGGGTTCTGTCGAACTGGCGCCGATCCACACCCCAGGTCATACCGACAACCATTTCGCCTACGCGCACGCCGGCCGGCTCTACACCGGCGACGCGCTCTTGATCGAGGCCTGCGGCCGCACCGACTTCCAGAGCGGCGACCCGGCGGCGCTCTACCACTCGGTGCGCAGCAAGCTGTTTGCCTTCGACGACGACACCCTGGTCTACCCGGCGCACGATTACGAGCAGCGCCGCATCAGCAGCATCGGCCAGGAAAAGGCGCGCAATCCCCGCCTCGGCGGCGAGCGCACGCTGGCGGACTTCGTCGTGCTGATGAACAACCTCAAGCTCGCCTACCCCAAATTCATCGACTACGCGGTGCCCGGCAACCGCGAATGCGGCGCCTGCCCGCCTGGCGTGCCGGAACATTTGCAGCAGTATTGCGCGCAGATAGCCGAGAGCCGGCAGGGCTGATTGAGCCTGCCGGCCCCGGCCGCATCGAATCCGTTGCCCGTTCCGGGCCGTGCCATACTGCATATACACAAGCGGAAAACATGGCTGGGCTATCGCACTGGGTCAGTGCCTTGCCAGCTACCTGAATCCGGCCGGCGCGCAGCCCACACAAATATTTTCAGGAGAAACCCCATGCAAATACAGTTCAATACGGATGAAAGCGTCGACGGCCGCGAAGCCCTCGGACGCCATGCCGAAGAGGTGGTGCAACGGCTGCTCGGCCGCTTCCGCGACGATGTCACCCGGGTGGAAATCCACCTCAGCGACGTCAACGGCCAGAAGGCCGGCGAGAACGACAAGCGCTGCCTGATGGAAGCCCGCGTGGCCGGCCGTCAGCCGCTCGCGGTCACCGAACAGGCCGGCTCGCTGCACCAGGCAATCGACGGCGCCGCCCAAAAACTGAAGCGCACGCTCGACAGCACGCTCGGCAAACTCGGGGAATACAAACGCAATCCGCCAATTCCGGGCAGCGACGACGAGTCATAAGACGAATCAGCTGGGTAGGCGTGGCGATCGGCACCGCGCGATCCGTCCCTCGCCCCAGCCATCGAATAGGCCGCCGTCTTTGTGTATCCCGCTTGCGCGGCGCGGGTGCTATCGTGTCGCCTGGCAATTCCACGTCGAGATCCAACAAAATCTCTCGAGGCACCCAGGGTTCGAATCGAACCGGGGCTGGCCCGATACACTGGTAGTGCCCCACGGCAAAAAGGAGAATGACATGAGCACGAAAGAAGAATTTGTACGCAAGATGCACGCCAAACTCGATCAATGGAATGCCGAGATCGATGCGCTGTCGGCCAAGGCCAACGCCGCTGAAGCCGGGGCACGCGCCGAATACCACAAGCAGCTCGAGGTCCTGCGCAGCAATCGCGATCACGCCCGCAGCAAGCTGAACGAGGTTGAATCCGCAAGCGAAGGCGCCTGGCAAGACCTCAAGGCCGGCGTCGAACTGGCGTGGGAATCGGTCAGCGAGGCGGTGCGTTCAGCCACCGCCCGATTCAAATAAGCCGGCCACACCACACCGGGCCTATTCTTGTCGCAACACGAAGGGAGCAAAACATGTCAAACGAGGGTTATCACGAGGCCATCGAAGAACTCAGCGCGGAAACCCGCGACATGCACCGGGCGATCGTCTCGCTCATGGAAGAACTCGAAGCGGTGGACTGGTACAACCAGCGGGTGGATGCCTGCAAGGACCCGGAGTTGCGCGCCATCCTCAAGCACAACCGCGACGAGGAGAAGGAGCACGCCGCCATGGTGCTGGAGTGGATCCGCCGGAAGGACCCGCGGTTCGACAAGGAGCTGCGCGACTACCTGTTCACCGACAAGAAAATCGCTCACGACTGAGTCGGGGCAGGGTGCGGGACCGGTGCCCGCACCCGACGGTTACCTCAGTGAGCGGGCTTCCTCGTCCAGATAAATGCGGTAGGCATTGCCGCGATTGCTGGCGTCGAAGGCCGGCAGTTTTTCAAAGCGTGACCAGCCAGTATTGAGGTAGGCCTCGTCGAATGGAACGAGATCCCCGACCGCCCGGGCCATGACCTCGCGCACGTAGAGAATGTAATTCCGGGTCGCCTCCACCACCCGCTGGGCATCCTCCGACATCGTGCCATGGCCGGGAATGACGTATTGCACCTGGTCCTTCAGGCCTGCGATGTAATCCAGGCCCGCCAGCCACTGCGTGATGTCGGTTTCGGGGCTGTCGAGGAAGGGAACACGGCCACCGTAGATCACATCGCCGCCGAACAGCACCCCGTAGTTCCTGACCAGCATGATGGCGTCGCCCGGCGCGTGGGCCGGCCCGAGATGCTTGACCTCGAACCGGACGCCGCCCAGTTCGAAGGATGTCTCCCGGTCGAAAACCTGATCCGGTGCCACGATGGTCGTCTTCTCGTCCACCCAGGGAAACAGGGCCTGGCGGCGCTGCTCGAGCCGGCGCGCGGCATCCTCGCCCTGGCTGTCCGCAGTGCCCCCCGTGTAACCAAGGGTGCCGCGCTGGGCCAGCACGGTCGGCGCGTTGGCATGCTCCTTGAAGGCCTGCAGACCGTAGATGTGGTCGGCATGGTAGTGGCTGACCACGACGCACTTGACGGGCTTGTCGGTCACCTCGCGGATGCGTTGCAGCAGCCGGTAGCCCAGCGCCGGCGTGCCGAGTGCGTCAAACACCACCACCCCCGCCTCGGTCACCACGAAGCCGGCGTTCGAGGTATGCCCCTCGTTCACCGAGTCGGGAACGCCCGACAAGCCTTCGACGTAATAAACGGGGGCGCCCGGCACCTGGTACAGGGTGAAGGGCAGGCTGACCGCGCCGTAGGGCGTCTCCACCGGCGGCGCGGCCGACGCCGCCATGCCGGTCAGCAGCGCGCAGGCCAGCACCAGCCAGCGTGCGCAGCACATACCGGCATGGCCTCCCCCCCGTTGCAGCTTGATCGGCACGGACGGGATTGCGATGTTCATGGCGTGTCCTCCTGGTTTTTTAAGCGACGATTTCATCGTCTGACACGCGACAGCGTGAGCGCACGAGTTTACCCCGCTCCAGCAAACCCTCGCGCCGGGCCTTAACCCGGCCGCAAATCCTGAGGCTGATTGAAATTGGCAAAACAGGCCGCCTCGAAGCGCACCGTCGTCGAGGGCAATCCCGCCTGCCAGTGACGCACCGCACGCTCGCCGCGCGCCAGATACCCGGCCAGGTTGTCGCGCTGATCGGTACGCACGATGAAGCAGCTGTGGTGCACGCGCGCCGCGTCCGCCGCCACCGCCAGCGGCACGTTCGCGCGCTGCGCCGCCGCCAGCAGACGCGCCGCCAGGTCGGCCGGCAGATGCGGCGTGTCGCAGGGCGCGACCAGCAGCCAGTCCGCCGCCACCGCCTGCAGCGCCGCCAGCACACCCGCCAGCGGACCGGGGAAATCGGGCAGGGTGTCGGGCAGCACGCGGTAACCGTACGCCGCGTAAATCTCGAGATTGCGGTTGGCGCTGATCACGAGTTCGCCGACCTGCGGGGCGAGGGCGGCAAGCGCCCATTCGATCAGCGGACGCCCCTGGTACTCGATCAGCCCCTTGTCGGCGCCGCCCATGCGGCGGCCCTGGCCACCCGCCAGGACAACGGCGGCGACGCGCGGCGACGCTGATTTACTGCCGCTGCCGGGCATAGAGGTGAAAACGGTCGGTGCGGTCGCCGGCGCGCGCGCCTTCCCACTGCTTGATCCAGCCGTCCGGAATATCGGGTTCGCCCGCGTTGCGCCGGGTTCCCACCAACAACCAGTCGCAGCCGGCGGCGGCGGCGAGTTGGCGCCCGCTGTGATAGGCCAGCAGCAGGCGCTGCTGGCTGCGCACCTGGACCGTCTGGATGCACGCCGCGGACGGCACCCGCGCCGCCAGTTCCTCTGCGACGCTGGCATAACTCAGGCGGCGGTCGAGCGGCGCCTGAAACAGCGCCATCAGCAAGGCCCAGATAAACGTCATGCTCGCCGTCCACACCAGTATGGGGCGCAGTGGCGAGCGGCCGACCCGGGCCAGGAACACGATCCAGGCCAGGGTGACGACGAGGCCGAGCGCCAGCGCCCACGGACGCAATTCGCCGACGCCGGTCATGCCCAGCCTGGTCAGCCGCGCTGCCAGTCGCGCCGGACTGCCGAGGTCATGCGCGCTCCAGTAGACCCAGAACACCAGCCCGATAAAACCGAACAGCATCAGCGCAAACCACAGCAAGGCGCTGGCCGCGCCGCGCCGCAGGGTGAGCAGCCCGGCTGCCCCCAGCAGCGCCAGCGGCAGCAACAGAACCAGACCCTGCTCCTCGCCGGGGTGGGCTGCCAGTGCGTACAAGCCGAGCAGGCCCACCAGCGCGCCGAGCGGCAGCACCATGCCGGGGGTGCGCCACTGGCGCCTGCTGCGATACAGTCCCCAAGCCGCCAGCGGCCACGCCGGCCAGGCATACCAGCCCAGAATGCCCGGGAAGTAAGCTGGACGAAGGCCATCGCCCCCCAGCCAGCGCTGCAGGTTGAGCACACGCACAAACGGAATCCCCTGCGTGGCAAGATAAGCCAGCCATGCCGCACTTGCGGCAAGCGCGAGGCCGATCCCCCACAGCAACGCGCGACGCGCCGCCGGGGAACGATAACTCTCAAGCAGCAGCGGCAACAATCCCGCCAGCGCCAGGATCAACACCGCTTCCGCCACCCCGCCGGCGAGCAGCATGAGCGTTGCCCCAATACCCAGCGCCCATCCGCTGCGGACGTTCTGCGGCAAGCTGGCCAGGCCATACAGCATGATCGCGGCGGCGGCGAACTGGGCGGTATAGGCATTGAGTTCGTGGCCGCGCACCAGCAAGCCCACACAGCCCAGCAGCGTCAACGCAGCGGCCCAGCCCGCTTCTGCGCCATACAACACGCGAGCGGTACGCGCGACAAAAAAAAGCGCCAGCGCGACGAACAGGCCCGAGGCCAGCCGCGCGCCGTCGTGCAAGGCCAGAACGGGCGAAGTGAGCCAGGCGGTGGCGGTCGCCACCCAGTAATACAGGGGTGGCGTGGCCGACACGGCCTGCGGCGCAACGTCGCTTTGCAGCAGCAGCCACAGCTGCACGAAGTGGTCGCCGTCGCCGCCTTTCCATGGCGCGTGCCCCACCAGCCCCGGCAGCAGCCAGGCCGCGCAAAGCAGCAGCAGTCCGAGCTGCGAAAGGGAGGGCCGGCGCCTACTGGACAATTTTGAGGCGCTGGCCCGGTGTGGGCTCGCCGCTTGGGTAAAGGGCGTTCAGCAGGCGCAGCTGGCTTTCGGCGTCGGCGCCCAGCGGCGACTGCTGCGCCAGGTTTGCCATCGTCATGCCGGGCTGTGCCGTGACCAGTTTCAGCACGTAAGGCCGGGCCGCCTTTTTCTCGGCCGGGGTGATCGCACGGAAGCTGTTGATCGCCGTGCGCAGGGTGTTGCGTTCGCGCGCGTAGGTGGGCTTGTCGCGGGCCATGCCTGCAATCAGGTACTGCGTGCCATGGTACACCACGGCCGCCGCCACCACCGGCTTGCCCTGCTGTGCGCCCGCTGCGAATGCCGCCGGATAGCCGCCGAGGTTACCGCTGTCATAGCGCGCGCCGGCATCCAGCTGAATTCCCTTTTGCAGGGTATCCAGCGGCTTGTTGTTTTTCGGCCCCTGCTGCAACTCGACCAGCGCATCGCCCCG
>JAHJNP010000301.1 GCA_018820745.1 Gammaproteobacteria bacterium | reverse complement strand
GCCGCAGCGCGTATTTCTGCGAGCCGTACACCAGCACCTGCGCCACGCCGCTCATGCCCGACAGGCGCTGCGCCACCCGCGCGTCGGCAATCGCATCGAGCTGGGTCAGCGGCAGGCGCTCGGCCGACAGCGCCAGATACAGGATGGGCGAATCGGATGGGTTGATCTTTCTTAATTGCGGCGGGTCCATGCCGGCGGGCAGGTTGCGCGCCGCCTGCGCGATCGCGGTCTGCACGTCCTGCGCGGCGGCGTCGATGTCGCGCGCGAGCTCGAACTGCAGCGTGATGCGGGTCGAGCCCTGGCTCGACTGCGAGCTCATCGACTCGATCCCCGGCACCGTCGACAACTGGCGCTCCAGCGGCATCGCCACCGTGTTGGCCATGGTCTCGGGATTGGCACCTGGCAGGCTGGCAGTGATGCGCAGGGTCGGGAAATCGACCTGCGGCAGGTCGTTGACCGGCAGCTGCCTGTAGGCCAGCGCGCCGAACAGCACCATCGCCAGCACCAGCATCAGCGTGGCGACCGGACGTTCGATGAAGATGCGCGACAGGTTCATGTGGCGATGTGGTCAAGCGTGAAGGGGCGCGCAGCACGACCAGCCAGGCGTGTCGGGCTCATGGCTTTGCCTCGCCCGACTTTCTTTCCGCCGCGGCGCCTTCGAGCGAGACCTTGCCGCCGGCTTTCAGGCGCTTGGGGATTTCGACCAGCACCGCCTCGCCCGCCTGCAGTTCGCCCTCGACCACCAGCCGGCCATCAAGGCTGTGGGTGGTGCGCACCGGCTGCACCACCGCGCGGCCGTCGCGCACCACATAGACGTAGCTGCCGTCCTGCCCCTGCTGCAGCGCCGCCTCGGGCAGCACCATGACGTCGGCCAGGCTGCCCAGCAGCAGCCGCAGCCGCACGCCCTGGCCCGGCATCAGCGCGCCCGGCGAACCCTCGAGCCGCACCTTCAGCGGCACCGCGCCGGTGGCCGGATCGAGCTGGGTGTCGACGAACACCAGCTCGCCTTGCACGGCGGTCGCCTGCTGGCCTGCCGCGCCGGGCGAATCCGGCCTCACCTCGGCCATCACCCTGCCCGCCGCGCGCGCCGCGATGACCTGCGGCCAGTCGGCCTCGGCCAGCCCCGCGCGCGCGTCGAGCGCCCCCGGCGCGACGATGGTGGTGAGCGGCTCGCCGCCGGCCTGCACCAGGCTGCCCTGCCGGATCGCGATGCGCCCGACGCGTCCGGCGATCGGCGTGCGGACCTGCGCGTGCTGGGCATCGAGCCGTGCGGATTCCAGTTCGGCCCTGACGGCGCCGGCGCGTGCGCGCGCGGTTTCCAGCGCCACCCGGGCGTCGTCGAATTCCTGCTGGCTGATGTAGCCCGGCGGCATCAGCGGCGCCAGACGCGCCAGCTTCTGTTCCGCCTCGGCGGTTTCGGCGCGCGCACCGGCCAGTGCCGCCTGGCTTTGCGCGATGCGCGCTTGCGCCGGCCGCGCGTCGAGCGTGAACAGCTGATCGCCCGCCCGCACCTGGGCGCCTTCCTGCACATGCTGCCGCAGCACCGTGCCGCTGGCCTGGGCAACGATGGCCACCTGCTGCGCAGCTTCCAGCGTGCCGGGCAGGTCGATCACGCGCGGAAAGTCGCGCACCGCCACCGGCACGGTTTTCACCGCCAGCGCCCGCTCACCGCCGCCTTTTTTGTCGTCACCGGTTTCGGCGAACTGGGTGCGAACCACCACGCCGGCGACCAGCGCCAGCACGATGACGGTGACAAGCATGCGAACTTTCATATTGGAAACCTCAATCATTCACCACAGAGACACAGAGGCACAGAGTTGAAAAGCAAAGCAACAGTCCTGAAAAGTCCTGTACGCATTCATTAACCGGTTTGGCGATGGCACGTCTCCCTGCAACGAATTGTTTTCTCCATGTCTCTGTGCCTCTGTGGTGAACCGCATTTTCCAGGTTCATGGATTTCTTTCATATGTGAGGGCGGGCAGGCGGCCCAGCGCATGGTTCAAACGGGAAAATGCGGCCAGCCAGTCGGCATCGGCCTGCGCCTCGGCCTGCCGCGCGCGCGCCAGGTCGGCCTGCGCGGTCAGCCATTCGAGCAGGCTGCCGACGCCGGCGCGGTAGCGCGCCTCGGCGGCCTGCGCCGATTCGCTGGCGCTGTCGAGCTGCACCGCCACGCCCGCGCGCCGATCCTGCGCGTGGCGCACGTCGTGATACGCCGCGGTCACTGCCAGCGCCACCTGGCTGCGCTGCGACTCGGCTTCGGCCTGCAGGCGCTCGGCATCGCGCTCGGCGGCGCGCGCCTGCGCCGCCAGCCTGCCGCCGTCGAACAGCGGCACCGACAGATTCACGCCCACGTTGTAGGTGGTCGACGGTGTCCGATCGTCTTCCAGGAAAAAGGTGCGCCCGCTGCTAGCGGCCAGCGACAGGCTCGGCCAGCGCGCCGCCCGCGCACGTTCGGCCTCGGCCCGCGCGCTCGCAGCGTCCGCCTGCAGGGCGCGCAGATCGGGACGCTGCTGCTCGGCCTCGGCCAGCAATTCGGCCAGCAGGGTCGCGGCGTCCAGTGCGGGCGGCGGCGTGGTTTCCCAGTCGAGCAGTAGCGGACGCGTCTGTTCGATGCCGGCCGCCTGTTTCAGCAGGGCTTCGGCCTTGGCAATATCCCGCTCCGCCAGCTGCCGCGCCAGCGTCGCTTCGCTCAGGGCGGCGCGCGCGCGCAGCTGATCGGCGCGCGCCGCCAGTCCGCCGCGCAGGCGCAGCTCGACCGCGTCGAAACTGGCGCG
>JAHJNP010000300.1 GCA_018820745.1 Gammaproteobacteria bacterium | reverse complement strand
GCATCAGGGTGAGCTGCACCCGGCCGCCATCGAGCGCGATGCGATGGAAGCCCGGCGTCAGCGTCGGCCAGTTTGCCCGCAGCTCACTGGACAGCGCGGCGCATTCCGGCCACCGCGCATGCAGGCGCGCCAGATCGTCGGCACGGAACGGATGTTTCTCGACTGACAGAAAATGCAGCCGCGCAGCGCGCGCCGGGTCCGCCCGCCACGCCGCCCAGGTCGCCAGAAAATTCAGCCCGCTGCCGAATCCGGTTTCCAGCACGACGAAAGCTTCGCGCCCCGCCCATTTCTCCGGCAGGCCGCAGCCTTGCAGAAACACATGGCGCGCCTGCCCGATGTCGCCGCAGACGGCGGAATCCGGGGCGCCATCCGTGAATTCGAGCGTGGCGGGGATGATGGTTTTCAGCATCCCTGAATGTTACATTGGGCCGGTTCACTGCCGCTTGCCCAATCATGCCCAAACAAAAAAACTGGCTTCGTCTTGCGCTCGTCGTGTTGGCCGGGTCTGCGCTGGTCTATGCAGGCTGGCATTTCACCCGGCCGCTGCCCCCCGAGGTCGAACTCGCCACGATTGGGCGCGGCACGGTGGAGGCCACCGTGGTCAACACCCGCGCCGGCACGGTGAAGGCCTGTCAGCGCGCCAGGCTGGCCCCGGCCGCAGGCGGCCAGATCGTCAAGCTGTGGGTGAAGGAAGGCGACCGCGTGAAGACGGGCCAGCCGCTGCTGGAACTGTGGAACCGCGACCTCGCCGCGCAGCGCGAGCTCGCCACCCGCCAACTGGCCACCAGCGAAGCGCGCCGCCGCGAAGCCTGCATCCTGGCCGACAACGCGCGGCGCGATGCCGACCGCACGCAACAGCTCGCCGAGCGCGGCTTTGTCAGCCCGCAGCAGGGCGAGAATGCGCGGGCCGAAGCACGCGCGCGCCAGGCCAGCTGCGACGCGCTCGCCGCCGACGTCAAGCGCGCGCAGGCGCAGATCAACGTGACCCTGGCCGGGCTGGAGCGCACCACGCTGACCGCGCCGTTTGCCGGCATCGTGGCGCGCGTCACCGGCGAGATCGGCGAATACACCACGCCCTCGCCGCCCGGCATCCCCACCCCGCCGGCGGTGGATCTGATCGACGACAGCTGTCTCTACGTCAGCGCGCCGATGGACGAGGTCGACGCGCCCAAGCTGGCGCCCGGCCAGCCCGCCCGCATCAGTCTCGACGCCCTGCCCGGCCAGACCTTTCCCGGCACCGTGCGGCGCATCGCGCCTTACGTCACCGAAGTGGAGAAGCAGGCGCGCACGGTCGATGTCGAGGTCGATTTCGACGACGCCGAACGCCGCCCGCTGCTGGTCGGCTACAGCGCCGACGCCGAAGTCATCATCGCCAGCCGCGCCGATGTGTTGCGGGTGCCGACGCAGGCGATCCGCCAGGACGGCAGCGTGCTGGTGCTGGGCGAAAAAGACGTGCTGGAGGCGCGCGCACTGAAAACCGGGCTGGCCAACTGGGCGTTCACCGAAGTGCTGACGGGTCTTGCCGCGGGCGACCGCGTGGTGGTGTCGTTCGACAACGAAGGCATTGCGGCCGGCGTGCGCGTCACCCCTAAAGCCGCGCAGCCATGACCGCCCCCGCCATGATCCGGCTCGATGCGATCACGCGCGTGTTCCGCATGGGCGACCAGGAGGTGCGCGCGCTCGACCGCATCAACCTCGACATCGCGGCGGGCGAATACGTGTCGATCATGGGGCCGTCTGGTTCCGGCAAGTCCACCCTGTTGAATGTCATCGGGCTGCTCGACCAACCCGACGGCGGCCATTACAGGCTCGACGGCATCGACGTCACCACGCTTTCCGAACCCGAACAGGCGCAGGTGCGGCGCACCAGGATCGGCTTCGTGTTCCAGTCCTTCCACCTGGTGCCGCGCCTGACCGCCGCCGGCAACATCGAGCTGCCGTTAATGCTCGAAGGCATGGCCGCCGCCGAGCGACGCGAACGCGTCGAGGCCACGCTCAAGGCATTCGACCTCACCGACCGCGCGCATCACCGCCCAGCCGAGCTCTCGGGCGGCCAGCGCCAGCGGGTGGCCATTGCCCGCGCCACCATCCTGCATCCGGCCGTTATTCTGGCGGACGAACCCACCGGCAACCTCGACCACCGCATCGGCGGCGAGGTCGTCGCGCTGCTGGAAGACCTGCACCAGCGCGGCACCACCCTGATCGTCGTCACCCATGACCGCGAGCTCGGTGCCCGCGCCAGGCGCCATATCGGCATGCGCGACGGCGCCATCGTCGCGGACGAGACATGAAGCTCGCCGACACGCTTTCCCTGTCGCTGCACAGCCTCGTCAGCGCACGCATCCGCTCGCTGCTGATCGTGCTGGCGATGGCGCTGGGCGTGGGCGCGGTGGTGGTGCTGACCGCGCTGGGCGAAGGCGCGCGGCGCTACGTGGTCGGCCAGTTCGCCTCGCTCGGCACCAACCTGGTCATCGTGTTGCCGGGGCGCGCCGAAACCACGGGCGGCTTTCCCGGCGCGGCGCTCGGGCAAACCCCGCGCGACCTCACGCTGGGCGACGCCCAGGCGGTCGGCCAGTTGCCCGGCGTGCGGCGTTACGCGCCGCTCAATGTCGGCACCGCCGAACTGTCATCGGGCGGGCGCCTGCGCGAGGTCACCGTGCTCGGCAGCAACGCCGAGCTCCTGCCGATCCGCCACATGACCCTGGCGCAGGGGCGTTTTGTCGGCAGCGCGGCGCAGATCGTGCTCGGCAACGCCATTGCGCAGGATTTCTTCCCCGACGGCCGCGCCATCGGCCAGCGCGTGCGCTTGGGCGACCGGCGCTTCCGCGTGGCCGGCGTGCTGACGACGCAGGGCGAATCGATGGGCTTCAACACCGACGAAATCGTGATCATCCCGGTGGACGACGCG
>JAHJNP010000299.1 GCA_018820745.1 Gammaproteobacteria bacterium | reverse complement strand
GTGCGCATCGATTCCGGCGACCTTGCCGAGCATGCCCGCCGGGTGCGGGCCATCCTCGACGCGGGCGGACTCGAACACGTCATCATCTTCGCCAGCGGCGACCTCGACGAATACGAACTGCGCGACATGCTCGCCGCCGGCGCGCCGGTGGACGGCTTCGGCGTCGGTACCCGCATGGATACGTCGAGCGACCAGCCCTATCTCGATTGCGCCTACAAGCTGCAGGAATACGCCGGCCGCGCGCGCCGCAAGCGCTCCGAGGGCAAGGCGACCTGGCCCGGGCGCAAGCAGGTGTTCCGCAGACACGATGCCGAAGGCCGCATGGCGGGCGATAGGGTGACGCTGGAAACCGACGTCCAGCCGGGTGAGCCGCTGCTGCTGCCTGTGATGTGCGGCGGCCGCCGCCTGGCACCCGCGCCGTCGCTGGAAGTGGTCCGGCGCCACGCGGCGGACAACCTGGCGCGGCTGCCGCAAGCCTTGTGTCGCCTGGAAGCATTCGACTACCCAGTGGAGATTGCGCCATCGCTGCGCCAGCTCGCGGCCGAGGTCGACCGCGAAACAATGTCCGCCACAGCGTCTAGATTGAAGATATGAGCCCAATTGCCCCGCTTGCCCCCGATCGCCTGTATCGCGCCTGCGATACCGGGCATTTCACATTCACGACCACCGCCGAACTCGACGACCTCTCCGAAGGCATCGGCCAGATGCGCGCCATCGACGCGGCGCATTTCGGCATCGGCATGCGCCATGCGGGCTACAACCTCTACGTCATGGGGCCGCCCGGCAGCGGCAAGCGCTACCTGGTCCGCCAGTTGCTCGATCAACGGGTGGGGACGGAGGCCAAACCCGCCGACTGGTGCTACGTCCACAATTTCAGCCAGCCGCACAAGCCGCGCGCGATTCGGCTGCCTGCCGGCATGGGCGCGCGCCTGCACAGCGACATGCAGCAGCTGGTGTCCGAGCTGCAGGCCACGATTCCGGCGGTGTTCGAGGGCGATGAATACCGCCGTCGCCTCGCCCAGATCGACGAGGAATACGGCGAGCGGCAGGCGCGGGCATTCGTCGAGGTGGGCGAGGAGGCCGGCAAGCTCGGCGTCACCCTGCTGCGCACGCCGAATGGCTTCTCCTTTGCGCCGGCCAAGGGCGACGAAGTGATGAGTCCGGAAGACTACGAGAAGCTGCCGCAGGAAGAGAAGGAACGCTTCGAGCGCGACATCGGCAGCCTGCAGGAAAAGCTGGAGAAAGTCATCCGGCAGGTCCATCAATGGCGGCGCGAACGCCTCGAGCGGGTGCGCAAGCTCAACGAGGAGGCCGTGCTGTTCGCCGTTGGCCACCTGATCGACGATCTGCGCCGCAACTATGCGGACTACCCGGCGGTGTGCAGCTACCTGAACGAGGTGCAGCAGAACGTCATCGAGAGCATGGACGAGTTCCGTCACCCCAAGGAAGCCCTGACCGGCCTTGCCGCGCTCACCCGCGAACCGCCCGATTTCAACCGCTTTCGCGTCAACCTGCTGGTGGGGCGGGATGGGACCGAAGGCGCACCGGTGGTTTACGAGGATCATCCCACCTACCAGAACCTGATCGGACGGGTCGAGCATATTGCCCAGCTCGGCGCGCTGGTGACCAACTTCCTGCAGATCAAGCCGGGCGCGCTGCATCAGGCCAACGGCTGCTACCTGCTGCTGGACGCCATCAAGCTGCTGACCCAGCCGTTTTCCTGGGAAGGGCTCAAGCGCGCGCTGTCCACCCACGAGATCCGCATCGAGTCGATCGGCCAGCTGTACAGCCTGGTCAGCACCGTGTCGCTCGAGCCGGAACCGATCCCGCTCGACGCCAAGGTGATCCTGATCGGCAACCGTCTGCTGTATTACCTGCTCGCGCAATACGATCCGGAGTTCGGCGAGCTGTTCAAGGTGGCGGCGGATTTCGAGGACGAGGTGGCGCGCAGCGCGGACAACGATCTGCTGTACGCGCGCCTGGTCGGCACCATGGTGCGGCGGGACAAGCTGCGGCCGTTCGATCGCGGCGCGGTGGCGCGGGTGATCGAACACAGCGCGCGCCGCGCCGAGGATGCCGAAAAACTCTCCACCCACATGCAAAGCCTGGCCGACCTGGTGCGCGAGGCCGACTACTGGGCGGCCCAGGAGACGCGCGAGGTGGTGACGCGCGGCAACGTCGAGCGCGCGATCGAGGCGCAGATCAAGCGCGCCGACCGCCTGCGCGAACGCTCGCACGAGGCCATCCTGCGCGGCATCCTGCACATCGATACCGAGGGCGAGCGGGTGGGGCAGGTCAACGGCCTGTCGGTGTTCCAGCTCGGCGACTTCAGCTTCGCCCAGCCTTCGCGCATCACTGCCAATACCCGTTTGGGCGAGGGCGAACTGGTCGACATCCAGCGCGAGGTCAAGCTGGGCGGCTCGATCCACTCCAAGGGCGTGCTCATCCTGTCGTCCTTCCTCGCTGCGCGCTAC
>JAHJNP010000298.1 GCA_018820745.1 Gammaproteobacteria bacterium | reverse complement strand
TCGACGGCCGCTATGACCTGAGCCCCCGTACCAATATCTTTGGCGGTGCCCGCCACAGCCGCGACCACGAAGACCGCTCCGCCCCCGGCAGCCTGGCCACACAGGTCGAGCCGACCCGCTACGACCACGATGAAGCGCACCTGGGTCTGGCCCATGCCTTCGGCGCGTTCCGCCTGCGCGCCGGCGGCACATGGGATCAGTACGACTACCGGGACGGCACGCTCAGCAGCGGCGCCGCCGTCGACAGCGACTACCGCGACCACGACCTGAGTTCGCTGGGCGTGCGTCTGGGCTACGTGCTTTCTCCCCGCTATGAACTTTTCGGCCAGGTCGCCACCGACGACCGCGAATACGAAAACCTGATCCCCGCCCAGACCTTCAATCGCGACTCGGACGGCTACCGCGCAGCAGCCGGCGTGAAGTTCACCCTGCAGCCGCAGCGGCTTGGGGGCGAGGTGTTCGCCGGCGTGATGCGCCAGAATTACGACTACGGCAGCTTCTCCGACCTCAGCAAGCCGTATTTCGGCGCGCTGGCCGTCTGGAAACCGACATCGCAGCTGACCGCGACCGGCTTCATCGACCGCTCGCTGGCAGAAACCACCGTCTTCAGCGGCGCCGACTACGCATCCGCCTCGCTCGACACCACCTACGGCTTCGAGGTGGAGCGCCGCCTGACCAGCAAGCTGTCGGTCAGTGGCCGCGCCGCCTATACGAAGAGCGATTTCCAGAACTTCGACCGTAGCGACACCATCATCGATGCCGGCGCCGGGCTGCGCTACTACGTGTCGCCGGCGGTGTACGTCGGCGCCGACCTGCGCGTCACCGACCGCGACTCCGACAACCTCGATGCGCAATACAGCCGCAACCAGCTGTTTGTCAGCGTCGGCTACACCCCGGCGCGCAATCGCGACTATTCCATCATTCCCGAACGCGAAGCCGGCGCCCCCGCCGCACCACGCGCGCAAGGCACGTACTCCGGCTTCTATCTCGGCGCCCAGCTGGGCCATGGCGGCCTGACCACCGAAACCTTCGGGGCGCGCGACGGCGGCGGCTTCGACGACGCCGACATGGGCGGATTCGGCGCAAGCTACGGCCTGTTCGCCGGCTGGGGCACCGAGATCGGCAACGGGTACCTCGGCGTCGAACTCGATGCCAGCGACAGCAACGTCAACTGGTATCACAAGAAGGACAAAAACGAGGCGCCCACCGTATTCGTGGACAAGGACAGCAGCTATGGCCTGAGCCTGCGCGCCGGCTATCAGCTCGACGGCGGCCTGCTGGTGGGCAAGCTCGGCCGGGTCCGCACCGACTTCCACACCTACTACGCCGAAAACCAGTACCCGGGCGGCGCCTTCGACCGCAAGCACACCGAGACCGGCACCCGTTTCGGACTCGGCCTGGACATCCCGGCCTCGCGCAACCTGTTCGTGCGCACCGATTACAGCGTCACCCGCTACGACGGCTACGACGTTCCCTATCAGTCCGATGTAGCGGCAACCACCACGGAAAGCTTCGACACCCGCGACGCAGTCTTCAGTCTCGGCCTCGGCTGGCGCTTCGGCGGCACGCGGCCCGAAGCGGCCACGCGCCCGGCGACCGAACTGCGCGGCCTGTACCTGGGCGCCAGCCTCGGCCACGGCACCCTGGGCACCGAGCTGACCGGAACCCATTACGACCAGAGTGTCGGCCCCTATGGCTTCACCGGCGATTTCGCCAATTCGGGCTTCACCGGCGGCGTCTTCGCCGGCTACGGCCATACCTTCAATCAGTTTTATGTCGGCCTTGAACTCGACGCCGAGGCGTCCAATTTCGACTGGTATCACGACCGCGAAACGGGTGGCGGCGGCGGTCGCAACTTTGCGGTCGAGAAACGCGGCAGCTATGGCGCCGGCCTGCGCGTCGGTCATGTACTCGACAACGGCGGCCTGCTGTACGGCCGCATCGGCCGGGTGCGCACCCGCTTCAACACCATCTACGAAAAAGGCGCCGGCACGGGCAGCTGGATCGACCGCAGCGACAAACTCGACGGCACGCGTATCGGCCTCGGCGCCGAGATCCCTGCGACGGAGAACGCGTTCGTCCGCATGGACTACAGCTATACCCGCTACAACGATACGGTTGATTTCGTGACGACGCACGACGGCGGCGCCAACCCAGACGCCATGCACTTCGACAACAGCGAAAGCCTCGTCCGCCTGGGCCTCGGCTTCCGCTTCTGAACACGGGATTCCAGCAGAACGCCCGCTACGTACCATTACTTACCGCCGCGGATTATTGCGACATATCAATCTGTTTTATAAAAAGATGAGCTAATCTTTAAATAGCAGTTTGGTCGGTTTTTGTGATCCCGTCACAAGGCCGGGTATATAAAAGTAGTGAAATTTTCAACAGTGGAGAGATACATGACACACCCTGCATACAATTTCAAAAAACTGATCCTGGCTGGCGGCACCATGTTTGCCATGCTGGCTGTTCCGATGGCCGTCAATACCGTGACGGGCATGAATCTGAGCGTGATTTCGACCGCGCAGGCGGCTGAAGACGGCGGCGCCAAGAAAGGCAGCGCCAGCAAGGGTGGTGCCGACAAAGGTGCGGCCAACAAGGGCGGCCAGGGCAAGGGCAGCGACAAGATTTTCCGCGCGCCCGTCTCGACCGAAGAAGACAGCGACCGTCCGGTGTGGGCAGGCGTGAAGGGTGGCAAGTCCGGCGGTGGCGGCAAGCCGGCAGGCGCCGGCAGCAAGAAGGGCGACCTGTTTGGTGACATGGTCATCCTGTTGCGCGATGCCAACGGTGCGCCGATTCTCGTTGATGGCCTGGTGCAGGTGATCGCGTATGTCTACGATGCGACCGGCGCGCTGGTTCCGCTGAAGGACGCCTCCGGCAATCTGGTGGTGATTCCCTACGTGGACGGCGAACTGGCATCCACGATCGACGGCGTGGCGGTTTATTCGGCCGAAGTCGATCTGGGCCGCCTGAGCGTGTCCCGCTCGCCGAGCAAGGTGCTGGATCACGCCCTGTCCGAAGCACTTTCCAAGCTGACCTCGGGCACCGTGACGCTGGACTCGACCGGCCGTTTGGTGGTGGATGGCGTGACCATCGACTCGCCGCTGGAAAACCTGGCGTTGTACGACGCGTACATGACCACCGGCACGCTGCCCGGCGTGACGCTGCCGACCGGCTTCAACCCGGCATCGCTGCTGGCCGCATCGGGGGACAAGTACGGCGACATTACTGTGGACACCGTGGTCTACCTGAACTCCATCCTCGGGATCAACAGCGGCACCACCTACTATGATTTCTCCAGCGTCGACTACGATCGCTACACGACCTGGAAGGATTCGACTGCGACCGTGCTCGTGTTGAAAGACGGCGTGTATGTCCCGACCGTGGTGAACCTGTACGACGCGGTGTTCAGCAGCACCAACTGGACCGACCCGACTGCAGTGGGCGGCGCAGACGACTTTGCGACGGCTGCGGACGACTATCTGAGCGTGATCGAGTTCGTTCACGACAACGCGGTTCGTTAATCGATTCACCGGGCGGCGTGCCGCCCGGTGAACCGCACGCAACAGGAGTTTTCAGCATGCATGCTTACAGCAAATGGGCAACGGTCGTGTTGCTGGCTGCGGGCCTGGCAGTGGGGAACGCGGCCGCGTATGCTGCCGACAGCCACACCGACAGCCATTCGTCGGGCCACACTTCAGGCGGCAAGGGCAAGGGGCCGAAGTACATGGGTGGCGACCGTGGCAGCAGCCACAGCAGCAGCTCGCACAAGGGCGGCAGTTCGCACCATGAC
>JAHJNP010000297.1 GCA_018820745.1 Gammaproteobacteria bacterium | reverse complement strand
GTGCAGGGTTTCATCCCCACTCCGGTGCAGCTGGTTCGCCAGAACGCCAGGCAGGCCGAAGTCACCGGCCTGATCCCCGGCAGCCGCGTTGCCGCCAAAGGGGTGGCGGCGCTCAAAGCGCAATGGCTGGGGGAATAATCCATGTTGAATATCCTGATCGAAACCGCGCTGGCACGGCGTTGGTTCATTCTCGTGCTGGCGCTGGTGTTGGCTGGGCTGGGCGTGCGCGCGTATCAGCAAATCCCAATCGACGCCTTCCCCGATGTCTCGACCACCCAGGTCAAGCTGATCCTGAAAGCGCCGGGCATGACGCCGGAAGAGGTGGAAGCGCGCATCTCCCAGCCGGTTGAAACGGAGCTGCTGGGGATTCCGAACCAGACCATCCTGCGCAGCCTGTCGAAGAACGCGCTGGTCGACATCACCGTCGACTTTGAGGAAGGCACCGACATCTACTGGGCGCGCCAGCAGGTGGCCGAGCGCTTCGCCAACGTGAAGGGCGATCTGCCGGACAACGTGTCGGGCGGGCTGGCGCCAATTTCGACGCCTTTGTCCGAGCTGTTCATGTTCACCATCGAGGGGCCGCTCTCGCTGGCGGAAAAACGCATCCTGCTTGACTGGACGGTGCGCCCGCAATTGCGGGCGATTCCCGGTGTGGCCGACGTCAACTCACTCGGCGGCCGCGTCGCCACCTTTGCCGTCAACCCCGATCCCGGCGCGCTGACCGCGCGCGGGGTGACACTCGCCGAATTGCGTACGGCGCTGGAAACCAATACCCGCAACGACGGTGCCGGGCGCGTCAACGAAGGCGAGGAAACCTGGGTGGTGCGCGTCAACGGCGGCGTCAATTCGCTGGACGATTTGCGTCATATCGGCGTCAAGGCGGTCGATGGCGTGGTCGTCACCGTCGGCGATGTCGCGCGGGTGGAGATGGGGGAGCTGGCCCGCTATGGCGCGGTGACGCAGGACGGCAAAGGCGAGGCGGTGGAAGGCCTGGTAATCGGGCTGAAAGGCGTCAACGCGGGCGAGCTGATCAAGAACGTCAAGCTCAAGCTCGCCGAGATTCAGGCCACTTTGCCGGAGGGGGTGATGATCTCGACGTTCTACGACCGTGCGCAACTGGTCGACCGTGCCGTCGGCACGGTGAGCAAAGCCTTGCTCGAAGCGGCGGTGCTGGTGGTGATCCTGCTGTTGCTGTTCCTCGGTAACCTGCGCGCGGCCATTGTGGTGGCGCTGATTCTTCCCTTATCTGTTCTGGCCACGTTTGTGCTGATGCGCCAGTTCGGGCTGTCGGCCAATTTGATGAGTCTGGGCGGGCTGGCGATTGCAATCGGCTTGCTGGTCGACGCGGCGGTGGTGGTGGTGGAAAACATCGTTGCGCATCTGGCGCACGATCCGGAGAACACCAGCGAAACACCGCTGCAACGCGTGCTGTGGGCGACGCAGGAAGTCGCCAGCCCGGTGACCTCGGGCATAGCCATCATCGCCATTGTCTTTCTGCCGCTGCTTACGCTGGAAGGTCTGGAAGGCAAGTTGTTTACGCCGGTTGCGCTGACCATCGTGTTCGCCCTGGCGGCGTCCCTGCTGCTCGCGTTCACCGTGATTCCGGTGTTGGCCTCGATGCTGCTGAAGCAGGGCGCGCATGAAGACCCGTGGCTTCTGCGCAAGGCCCAGGGCGTCTACACGCCGTTGCTTGAGCGCGCGCTGGCGCGGCCGAAAATCGTCTACGTCACGGCCGGCGTTTTGATGCTGGCGGCGGTGGGCGTATATCCGCTGATCGGCAAGACCTTCATGCCGACGATGGACGAGGGCGACATCCTGGTGCAACTGGAAAAACTGCCGTCGATCAGCCTGGAAGAATCGGTCGCGCAGGATTTGCGGGTGCAGCAGGCATTGCTGAAGAATGTGCCGGAAATCCGCCGCATCGTCGGCCGCGCCGGTGCCGACGAACTCGGGCTCGACCCGATGAGCCTCAACGACACCGATACGTTTCTGGTGTTGAAACCGCAGGCCGAATGGCGTCGCCCGGATAAAGAATGGTTGACCGACGAAATCAGAAAAACCCTCGACGGTTTCCCCGGTATCGCCTACAACTTCACTCAGCCGATCGACATGCGGGTGGGGGAAATGCTCACCGGTTCGCGCGGCGACGTGGCGATCAAGATTTTCGGCCCCGACCTCGCCACGCTCAACCGGCTGGCCGGCGAGATCTTCGGCGTGGTCGAGAAAATCCCCGGGGCGTCCGACGTCTACACCCAGCAGAACGAGGGCGTGCAATACCTGCAGGCGGAAATCGACCGCGACGCCGCCGGCCGCTTTGGCCTCTCCGCCGCCGACATCGCCATGCTGCTGCGTACGCAACTCGAAGGCGAAGTCATCGGCACCATCCAGCAGCAGGGGCGGCGCATTCCGCTGCAATTGCGCGGGCCGCAAGGCTTGCGCGAATCGCCCGGCGCGCTGCAGGCGATTCGCCTGACCCTGGCGGACGGCCGCGAAATCAGCCTCGACCAGGTGGCCACGCTCAAGCGCACCACCGGACCGGTGGCGGTGAAACGTGAGAACGCGGCGCGCTTCACGGTGGTGCAGAGCAATGTCGCCGGCCGCGATCTGGTGAGTTTCGTCGAAGACGCGAAAACCGCGGTCACCGCGCAGGTCAAGCTGCCGCCCGGCTACAGCATCACCTGGGGCGGCCAGTTCGAAAACCAGCAGCGCGCCGCGCAACGGCTGATGATCGTGGTACCGGTAGCGCTGCTGCTGATCGGCTTTCTGCTCTACGTCACCTTTGGCGATGTACGACAGGCGGTGCTGGTGATGATGAACGTGCCGCTGGCGCTGATCGGCGGCATTTTCGCGCTGGCGGCGTCGGGCGAGTATCTGTCTGTGCCCGCCTCGGTTGGCTTCATCGCCTTGCTGGGGATTGCCGTGTTGAACGGTGTGGTACTGGTCAGCCACTTCAATCAGCTGCGTAATCAGGGTCTGAGAGGTGATGCGGTGGTGCGCGACGGTTCGCTGCGTCGCCTGCGCCCGGTGCTGATGACCGCCAGCATTGCCGCCTTCGGCCTGGTGCCGCTGCTGTTTGCGACCGGCCCTGGCTCTGAAATCCAGCGGCCGCTCGCCATCGTCGTCATCGGCGGCCTGGTCAGCGCCACCCTGCTGACGCTGGTGATGCTGCCGCTGTTGTACCGCCAATTCATTCTGAAAGGAGCGCGCGCATGAATGCCATGCACACCCTGAGCCTCGCGCTGGCGTTTGCCGCGCCGATTTTTACCGCAGAGGCGCACGCCGATTATTTGCCCGATCCCGTGGCAGCCGAAGCGGCCCTGTGGGCCTCGCCCACGGTGGCCCAGGCGCGCGGCGAGTTCGCTGCGCAAACGCTGCGCAGTCAAAGCCTGCAGAACGGGCGCGAAGAGTGGACAGTTGGGGCGGATATTCTTCAGCGCCGCATCCAGACGGCGCCACGCGACACCCAGGCCGAGTGGGGATTGGCGCTGTCGCGCCCGCTGCGGCTGCCCGCGCGCGCCGAGGCCGAACGGGCGCTTGGCGGTGCGCTGACGGCGTATGCCGAGGCGAGCCTCGGCGAAGCGCTGCACGAGTCCGGGCGGCAATTGCTTGCGCTGTGGTTCGACTGGCTGACCGAGGCCAGCCAGTCGCAACTATGGCAGGCGCAAATCGCACTGGCCGATCAGCAGCTCGCCACTGTGAATTCGCGCATACGGCTGGGCGAAGCGCCGCGTTCCGAGCGCGTCAATGCCGAGGCCGCGCTGGCGCAGGTTCGCCTGCAACAGCAGCAGGTGGCTACGCGCGAGCGGCAGGCGCACAACCGGCTGCGGTCGCAGTTTCCCGGCCTGTTGGTGACGGCGGACGGCGCGCTGCCGCGGCCCGTGCCGCCGAGTGGCACGACGAACGAATATGTCAACGCAGTGCTGGAGCACAGCCATGAGCTGCTCCGTGCGCGCCGCCAGGCCGGAGTGTTGCAGGCCGAAGCGCGGCAACTCGCCAAACGCCGCAACGCCGATCCCAATGTCGGCATGTTTTACAAAAACGAGGCGGGTGGCAATGAGCACGTGCTGGGCCTGAATGTGGGGCTGACGTTGCCGGGCGCGGCGCGGCGCACCGACCAGCAGGCCGCCGAGCAGCTCAGCACCACCGCGCAGGAGGCCGCCATCCGTCTGGAGCAGCGGCTGCGCCAGGAAGCGCGCGCGGATTTCGAGGCAGCCATCACGCAGACGGCAATCTGGCAGCAGGCCGACCGCGCCGCACAGGCGCTGGCGGAAGCTGCGCGGCTGGCGGCGCGCGCCTACAGTCTGGGTGAAGGCAGTCTGGATCAGGTGCTGCACAATCGCCGGCTGGCGCTGGAAGGCCAGCTGATGGCGCAGCAGGCGCAGTTGGGCTCGTTGTCTGCATCCGCTCGCCTGAAGCTGGATTCGCACCAGTTGTGGCCGCTTGACGTGGACGTGGATGCGGACAGCGCGCACGCACATCCGTAAAGACGGAAAAATCAGGGTGTGGCGGGCGCGGCGGCGGGTGTCTTCTGCGGGGTGGCCGGTGAGGGCGAGGGCACAGCTTTGCTCATCCGCCGCGCCTCTTCCTGCATTGCCGCAATCTGCTCGGGCTTCAGCTGCCACACCAGGCTGTCGCGCGCCTTGGCGGCCGCCTCCACGCCCTGCGCGGCGGCGAGGTTGAACCACAGGTAGGCGCGCGCCTTGTCGATCGCGGTGCCGGTGCCGTAGCGGTAGAGTTCGCCCAGGCTGTATTGCGCCCGGGCATAGCCGCGCTGGGCGGGCTTTTCGATCCAGCTGAAGGCGGCCTTGTAATCCTGCACGACCCCGCGTCCCTGCAGCAGCACAAGGCCGTATCGGTATTGCGCTTCGGCCAGCCCCTGCTTGGCCGCCAGTTCTAACCACCTGGCGGCTTCCTTGTCATTCTGGATGACGCCATCGCCCTCGGCGTAGCGCACGCCCAACTGCAGTTGGGCTTCGGCATCGCCCTGCTCCGCGCGGGCGTGCGGCATGCTGGCGGGCGCCTGCGCGGCGGGCGTGGTTGCGCGCTGATCGAGCGTCAGCCAGGCGGTCACGCCAACCAGCGCACCGACGGCAGTCAGCAGCAGCAGCGGCTTGGCCGGACTGAACACCCAGAAGCGATGATGGCATTTGCGGCAGCGTAGCGGCGCGTGCAGCAACAGATGACGCACCCCGTCATGCCCGTGCAGCGTGCCGCTACGGATCTTATCGCTCCCGCATTGTGGGCAGACGAGCGACATGGCGGGATTTAGCGCGACTGCGCGACGAGGTAATCGACCGCAGCGATGACGTCGGCATCCGACAGCGATGGGTTGCCGCCCTTGGCCGGCATCGCACCCTTGCCGCGCAAGGCAGCGACATGGAGGGCTTCCATACCCTGCGCCAGACGCGGACTCCAGGTGGCAACATCGCCGATTTTCGGCGCGCCTGCCACGCCCTTGTCGTGGCAGAAGGCGCACGCCTGGCGATAGATTTGCTGGCCGTGTGCGAGGTCGGGTGCAGGCGTGCTGGGCGCGGGCACCTCGGCAGCGGTAGCTGATGCAGGTTTGGGAGCAGGCGTGGCGGGCGCGGGAGCAGGCGCCGGCTTGCTTTCCGCAGCAGTTTGCTCGATCGCGATTTCGGGCTGCACAGCCGGCGCGGATTCGACGAGTGGTGTGTCGACCACCGGGGCAACGGGTTCTGGTGCCGCCGCGGCCTGCGGGATTTCCGCCGCAGGCGGCTGGGTAGCAGGTGCGGGCAGGTCTTCAGATTTTCCGCAGGCAAGCAGCAATGCTGCTGTGGTTACGATCAGAAAAGTGGAAGCGTGGTTCATCGTGATTTCCTGTGCGTTATCCGGAGATGCCTGCTTGCGGCGCGGTGGGTCAGCGGAACGCTTTATTGTTTCTTGTCGTCATTCACGTCATTACCGTCTTTTTTGTCTTTGTTATTTTCTGGGGCCGGTGCAACAGCGGCCGGCGCTGCCGGTTCCGGGGCCTTGAAACTGGCACCCGCCGAGTTGGCTATGTAGGCTACCGCGCGCGCGACTTCCACATCCGACAAGTCGCCGTCGCCGCCGCGCGGGGGCATCTGGCGGATGCCTTCGATCGCGTGCTTGACCAGGGTGTCGTAGCCCTGGCCCAGCCGGCCGCCCCAGTCGCCCTTGTTGTCAAACCGGGGTGCGCCCAGCGCGCCCGAGCTATGACACGAGGCACACACTGCGTCGTAGACCTCCTGGCCGGATTTTTCGATCCTGGGGGCGTTGGCGTCGAGTGCGACCAATTGCGCAAAAGGCTTGATGCGGGAGAGGGTCGCTTTCTGGGCGGCCTCGCCGGAGGGGGCGGGCTGCTGATCTTCCTGAATGCCGAGCACTAGCTGAACGATCAGAAAAATCGCCAGCAGGGGCGCGAACAGTCCGGCAAGAAGGGAAATGATGACTTCCTGCGGGGTGGCTTGGGTCATCTTGGCGTGCGGATCGGCCATGAACGTGTCCTTGAAAGGGGGGGATCGAAAACGGCGATTATAAGGAAAGCAACCCCCGCAGGAAAGGGCGGCGCGTCTTCCGGCGGATGGACGCCACACGGCAAACCGGCTATTCTTCATAGTCCTTGCGCCCGTAGCTCAGCTGGATAGAGTACTGCCCTCCGAAGGCAGGGGTCGCGCGTTCGAATCGCGCCGGACGCACCAGTTTTCAGGTCATAGCCGGCCTCAGCCCCTTGTCATGCAGGGGTTTAATCTCCGCGCTGCGGGTTTAAACTTTGGGCTGGAATTTCTACGAGCATTTCAATCATGGCCACCCCCACCCCCACCCCTACCGACATCCAGCTGCATCAGGTTTCGCGCAAGCTGGAAATCACCTTTACCGATGGCGCACATTTCGAGCTGCCGTTTGAATTGCTGCGCGTTTATTCGCCGTCCGCCGAAGTGCGCGGACACGGCCCCGGCCAGGAAACGCTGCAGGTCGGCAAGGGCGAAGTGCTGATCAATGCCGCCGAGCCGGTCGGCTTGTACGGCATCAACTTCTTCTTCTCCGACGGCCACAACACCGGCATCTATTCCTGGGAATACCTGTACGAACTCGGCGTCAATCAGGCCGCGCTGTGGGACGAGTATCTCAAGCGCATGAAGGCTGCCGGCGCCTCGCGCGAACCCGGCATCGCCAAAATGTTCGAGCAGCGTCCCAAGGCCAAGTAAGTATTCTGCGATGACGGCCTGCACGGCAAACACACGCGCGCCTTCCGGGGCGCGCGTTGTTTTGGTGAGCCCGTACGAACTGGGGCGGCAGCCGTTCAACCTGGCGCAGCCGGCGGCGTGGTTCGGGCGCGCCGAGATTGCGGTGGCCTGCGTCGACCTGGCGCAGCAAAAACTCGACCCGGCCACGTTTGCGCACGCCGAATTCGTCGCGATCTATCTGGGCATGCACACCGCCACGCGGATTGCTGCGGCGGCGCTGCCGAAAATCCGTGCCCTTGCCCCGCACGCCCGCATCGCCGCGTTTGGCCTGTATGCGCCGGTCAATGCGGCGTGGCTGAAAGGCCTCGGTGTGGAGGCGATCTTCGGCGGCGAATCCGAACCCGACCTGCTGGCCTGGGTGCAATCGGGAATCGCGCCGGCCGCCACCGTGGTGCGTCATAGCAAGATCGAATTCCTGCTGCCCGAACGGCGCGGCTTGCCCGAACTGCAGCGCTACGCCAAGCTGATTCTCGCCGACGACACGCAGAAGATCACCGGCTTTGCCGAGGCCAGCCGCGGCTGCAAGCACCTGTGCCGCCACTGCCCGGTGGTGCCGGTGTACGAGGGCAAGTTCCGTGTCGTGCCGATCGAGATTGTGCTGGCCGACATCGCGCAGCAGGTCGCCGCCGGCGCTGCGCACATCAGCTTCGGCGACCCCGATTTTCTCAATGGCCCGACCCACGCGATGAAGGTCGCCGAGGCGCTGCACGCGCGCTTCCCCGATCTGAGCTGGGATGCGACGATCAAGGTCGAGCATCTGCTCAACCACGCCGCGCTGCTGCCGCGGTTCAAGCAATGCGGCCTGCTGTTCGTCGTCACCGCGGTCGAGTCGGTCGACGACACCATCCTCGACAAGCTGGCCAAGGGCCACACCCACGCAGACTTCGAGGCGGCGCTGGCGCAGTGCCGCGCGCTCGGCATCGCGCTGGCCCCCACCTTCGTGCCCTTCACGCCGTGGACCACGCTGGCCGGCTATCGCGACCTGCTGGCCACGCTGCTGAAGCTCAAGCTGGTCGAGGCGGTGCCGCCGGTGCAACTGGCGATCCGGCTTTTGGTGCCGCAGGGCTCGTACCTGATGAAGCTGCCGGATTTCGCAGCGCGCGTCGGTGCGTTCGACGAGACCATGCTGGGTTATCCGTGGCAGGCCGACGATCCGCGCGTCGACGCCCTGCAAGCGGACATCATGGCCTGGGTGATGGACGCGGAAAAGGCCGCGCTGCCGCGTGCCGAGGTGTTCGCCGGCCTCTGGGCGCGCACCCACGCCGCGCTGGGCGAAGCTGCGCCGCAGCTCGATACGGCGCAGTTCGGCGCGCCCGTTCCGCATCATTCCGAGCCGTGGTACTGCTGCGCCGAGCCGACCGAAACCCAGCTCGCCAGTTTCTGACCGCATATGCCGCGCCTGCTGCTGCTGCTCCCCGCTACGGGCTACGCCAACCAGGACTTCATCGCCGCGGCCGCCCGGCTGAACATCGAACTTGTCGCCTGCGCCGACTACTGCCACCGGCTGGCACCCGGCTGGGGCCTGCCGCCGCTGATGAGCGTGCCGTTCGACCAGCCCGGGCTCGCGCTGCCGCAGGTGCTGGCCGCCTTGTCGCAGCCGGTCGATGCGGTGCTGGCAGTAGACGATCACGGGCAGGCGCTGGCGGCGCAGCTGCGCGAGGCGCTTGGCTTGCCGGGCAACCCGCCCGAGGCGGTGGCCACGCTCACCGACAAGCTGCGCTTTCGCCAGCTGCAGCAGGCGATCGGCCTGCCGCATCCGGACTTTGCCGAGATCAAGGACGGGGATATAAACGCTGCCGCGGCCTTGGATTTTCCGCTGGTGGTGAAGGCGCGCCGCCTGAATGCCAGCCGCGGCGTGATCCGCGCAAATGACGTGGATCAACTGGCGCGTGCACTGAAGCAGGTGCAGCGCATCCAGGCGCGCGCGCAGCGCGATGCGGCCGACCTGCTGGTCGAGCGCTTCATTCCCGGCGTCGAGGTCGCGCTCGATGGCGTGCTGTCCGGCGGCGCCTTGCGGGTGCTCGCGGTGTTCGACAAGCCCGACCCGCTCGACGGCCCCTATTTCGAGGAAACGCTGTTCATCACGCCTTCGCGCCTGCCGAACCAGACGCAGCGCGAACTCGCCGCCGCAGTCGAGCGCGCCTGCGTGGCCGCCGGCGCCACCGAGGGGGTGATCCACGCCGAGGCGCGCATCAACGAAGCGGGCGTGTGGCTGCTCGAGATCGCGCCGCGCGGCATCGGCGGCCTGTGCGGACGGGTGTTTGCCACCACGCTCGGCATGGACAGCGCGGAAATCGTGCTGCGCCACGCCGTCGGCCTGCCGCTGCCGATGGGGGCGAACGACACCGCCGCCGGCGTGATGATGATTCCGATCCCGGCCAACGGCATTTTTCGGGGCGTCGACGGCCTCGACACCGCGCGGGCGGTGCCGCACATCACCGGCATCGAGATCACGGCGCCGCCCGGCCAGCTGGTGGCGCCGCCGCCCGAGGGCGCGGGCTACCTGGGTTTCCTCTTCAGCCGGGCCGCCACCGCGCAGCAGGCCGAGGCTGCGCTGCGCGCCGCCCACGCCGCGCTGGTCGTGCGTATCCAGCCGCTGGTCGAGCCATGAGCGTTTTTCATGCGGAACTCGCCGCCGCCATCGGCCGCGCCAGCGGCACGCCTTTCACGGGGCAGGAGGCGCGCGCCATGCGCGGCGGCGACATCAGCGAGGCGTTCACGCTTGCCGACGGCGTGCGCACGTTTTTCGTCAAAGCCCAACCTGCGCCAAGACCGCCCGCAGGGCGAGCGTCTGGCGGCGTACCCCTTGCGGGTGCAGTCACCCGGATCGAAATGTTCGAGGCGGAAGCGGCGGGGCTCGCCGAACTGGCGACGGCGAACGCAGCGCGCGTGCCGCAGGTGATTTGCCACGGCGTCGCCGCCGGGCAGGCGTATCTGGTGCTCGAATACCTGCCGCTCCAGTCACATGGGGACGCCGCGCAACTGGGCCGGCAGCTCGCGCAGCAGCACCGCGTCAGCGCCGCGCAATTCGGCGGCGCGCGCGACAACTGGATCGGCGCCACCCCGCAGCCGAACGCATGGATGGACGACTGGGTCGAATTCTGGCGCGCGCGGCGGCTCGGCTTTCAATTGAAGCTGGCGGCGCAGAACGGCTACGGCAGCGTCCTGCAGCGCGACGGCGAAGCGCTGATGGCGCGGCTGGACGGATTTTTCACCGGCTACCGGCCGCAGCCCGCGCTGCTGCACGGCGACCTGTGGGGCGGCAACCATGGGTTTCTGGCGGATGGATCGCCGGTGATTTTCGACCCGGCGGTGTATTTCGGCGACCGCGAATGCGATCTTGCCATGAGCGAGCTGTTCGGCGGGTTTGCGCCCCCGTTTTACGCGGCCTACCGTGAAGCCTGGCCTCTCGACGGCGGCTATGCGGTGCGCAGGACGCTTTACAACCTGTATCACATCCTCAACCACGCCAACCTGTTCGGCGGCGGCTATGCGGCGCAGGCGCAGCGCATGCTGGCGCAGCTGCTGGCCGAGATTCGCTAGCTCGCCAGCGAGCGCAGGGTCGGCACGGAAAGCCCGAAGGTGTCGGCGTGCGCGAGGGCGCGCGCCAGCCGCGCCGGTGCCGAGCGGCCGGTGCAGCCATGTTCGGGATCACCGTCGAAGGCTTCGAGCATGCCGGCAATGAGTCGCTCCCGATCGTGGGCAACACCGGTCAGCGCATCCTGGATGTCCATCACCTCGTTCGCCACCTGGCGTGCGAAGGCTTCATGCTGCGCCCACAGCTGCGACACGGTGCCGCCGGTTTTCAGCCCGGCGATGTTAGTGGTGAGGATGTAGACGTTCTTTCGCACCAGTTCGAACAGCAGTTCGTCGCCGAGCGCGACTTCGCGCCACGGCAGCTCGATTGTGGTCAGCGCGCGGCACAGCAGTGCGGCGCCGGGACCGGCCACGGGGGAGGCGATCAGCGGCTTGGCATCGGTGCCCTTTTTCTTTTCGAACCACACCGAGATCACGGTGGGGTCGGCGTAGCGGTATTTTTCCCAGTCGCGCGGCAAGAGTTCGTTCTGGATCAACGCAAGATGCGGCCGCCACGCCCCGGGCATGGCGGCCAGCACGGTGTGCAGATCGTTCTCGGCGACCGCCACCAGCACTAGTTGGGGGTCGGGATGCGCGTGCGCAACGGTGAACAGGTCGTCGCCGCGGTTGACCGGCACCACGGTGTGGCCGGCGCGCAGCAGACCGCCGGCGAACACGCGACCCAATTGCCCCAGTCCGATGACGACGACTTCTTTCATGCCGCGATGCCTTACTCCAGACCTTTCGAATGCAGGTACTCGTCGTAGTCACCCATGTAGAACTCGACGCCTTCAGGCGTGATTTCGAGGATGCGGGTGGCGAGGCTGGAGACGAACTGGCGGTCGTGCGAGACGAAAATCAGCGTGCCCTTGAACAGGTCGAGCGCAAGGTTCAGCGACTCGATCGACTCCATGTCCATGTGGTTGGTCGGCTCGTCCATCACCAGCACGTTGTGGCGGCCGAGCATCAGCTTGCCGTAGAGCATGCGGCCCTTT
>JAHJNP010000296.1 GCA_018820745.1 Gammaproteobacteria bacterium | reverse complement strand
CGCTGTCGCCTGACGATTACGCGATCTATGCCAACCTGCGCGACGCCACCCGCGAAGTGCTGGACAGCCTGACCTCGCGCGAAGCCAAGGTGCTGCGGATGCGCTTCGGCATCGAAATGAACACCGACCACACGCTGGAAGAAGTCGGCAAGCAGTTCGACGTCACGCGCGAGCGGATTCGCCAGATCGAGGCCAAGGCACTGCGCAAGCTGCGCCACCCGACCCGTTCCGAAAAGCTGAAAAGCTTCGTCGGCAGCGGCGAACAGTAAGCGCCCCGCCCCGCTCACCGCGGGGCTTTCAATTTCCGGGTCTGTAGCTCAGCTGGTTAGAGCAGGGGACTCATAATCCCTTGGTCCACGGTTCAAGTCCGTGCAGACCCACCATTTAACCCAGCATCAGCGATAATCATCACCCATAAAAACAAGGGGAGTGACTGATGGAAGGGGAAGCCAGGAAACCCGGCGAGCGCCGTTTGCAGATCCTGCAAACGCTGGCTGCGATGCTGCAGGAACCCAAACCGGAAAAAATCACCACGGCGGCACTGGCGGCACGCGTCGGCGTGTCTGAGGCGGCGCTGTATCGCCATTTCGCCAGCAAGGCGCAGATGTACGAAGGCCTGATCGAATTCATCGAACAGACGCTGCTCGGGCTGATCGCGCGCATCACGGCCGACACGCCGTCGCCGGCCGCCCAGATCGAGGCCATCCTCGGCATGCTGCTGAACTTTGCGGAGAAGAATCCGGGGATGACGCGGGTGCTGATCGGCGACGCGCTGGTGCATGAAAACGAACGACTGCAAAAACGCATCAATCAACTGCACGACCGCATCGAGGCACAGTTGCGGCAATGCCTGCGCTTTTGCGGCGACCGGCAGTCCGAACTCAGTGCGCCGCTGGCCAACCTGTTGCAATGCGTGGTGGTGGGGCGCTGGCACCAGTTTGCCAAGAGCGGGTTTACCCGCCCCCCTGGCGGCGACATCGAATTGCTGCTGTCACGCCTGCTGGGCGTTCACCCCGCCTGAACGGCGCCTTGCCCGCACACCGGGCAGGCCGGGTCGCGCGGCACTTTCATCACGCGGGCGTCGGTCTGCAGGCCATCCCACAGCAGCAGCCGGCCGATCAGGGGTTCGCCCGCCCGGGCCAGATATTTCAGCGCTTCCAGCGCCTGCATCGCGCCGATGACGCCGACCAGCGGCGAAAACCCGCCCGCCTCGGCGCAACGCAATTCTGGCTCATCCGCGTGATCAGGGAACAGGCAGTGATAGCAGGGACTGTTGGCGCGGCCGGAATCAAAAACCGCCAGTTGTCCGGAAAACCCGATCGCCGCACCCGACACCAGGGGCTTGCCCAATGCCACGCAGGCGCGGTTGACGGCATGCCGGGTGGCGAAGTTGTCCGATGCATCGACCACCAGATCGACCGCTGCCACCGCCTCAAGCAAGGCGGCGTTCGCCAGCGCTTGAGCCATCGGCTGCACGTCGATTGCCGGGTTGATGGCGCGCACGCTGCGTGCCAGCGAATCGGCCTTGTTCTCGCCGATCGCCGCCGTTGAATGGCCAATCTGGCGCTGCAAATTGGTGAGATCGACGGTATCGCCGTCCGCCAGCACCAGCCGCCCGACCCCCGCCGCGCCCAGATACAGCGCCACCGGGCATCCCAGCCCGCCAGCGCCGACGACCAGGACCGCTGCGTCGCAAATGCGGGCCTGCCCGGCCACGCCGATTTCCGGCAACAGGATATGTCGGCTGTAGCGCAGCAGCAGGTCGTCGGTCAGTTCCATGGGGGCGCCGAAGCGTTATTTATAGCCGCGCCACTCTTCCGGCGTGTCGTCACGGTCGCCATGCAAATGGCGCTCATAGACATTGATGAAGGCCTGCTGGGATTTGATGTCGGGTTCGTCGGCCGCGACGTTACGCCGCTGCACGCTCTCGCTAAAGTAGGCCAGCGCGCGCCTGAGCTTGCTGAGCAGGCTGTTGTCGAGATGGAAGCCCTGACTCGCCAGCGCCATTTCCAGGCCTTCCAGGGTGTATTCGCAGATGTGGTAACGCACCAGCAGGCAGTTGTCTTGCGGACCGACCGTCACCACCAGGCCATCCAGTCCTTCGAGCAGAATCAGCGCGCGTTCCGCCTGCCCGGCCGGCAAGTCATGGAAAACGATTTCGCGGAATTTTTCGAGGTCACACGGGCGCATGGCACACCTGTCAGACAGAGTTTGCAGTATAGCGCTGCCGTTGGTGCTGTGGCTGCGTCACAGCCACAGCACAATCGATCAGCGGCCCTGCATAATCTGCAGGCCTTTCAGCAGGTTCAGTGCCTGATTCATCTGGAAATCGTTCTTCGAGACGATTTCGCCCGGCTCCAGCGCTACCGGCTTTTTGTCCTCGCCGTTCATGCCCGGCTTGTCCGCCGGCGGCGCCTTGATGACGTCATCCGGCCTGTCCGTCGTGGCGGGCTCGTCGCCGGCAGGATTGACCAGGTGCTTGTCGAGGTCGGCTTCGCGAAGGCCGAAACCATTCTCCGATTCCGGCATTGCCGGGTCTTCCACCACGATGTCGGGCTCGATGCCCTTGGCCTGGATGGAGCGTCCGTTCGGCGTGTAGTAGCGCGCGGTGGTGAGCTTGATCGCCGTGCCGTTGCCGATCGGCAGAATGGTCTGCACCGAACCCTTGCCGAAGGTGCGGGTGCCCATGATGATCGCACGCTTGTGATCCTGCAGCGCACCCGCGACGATTTCGGATGCCGAGGCCGATCCCATGTTGACCAGCACCACGATGGGCACGCTCTTCACACCCTCCGGCAGGTTTTTCAGATAATCGGCCTGCATCGGACGCAGGTAATGCTCACGGCTGGCGGTCAGCCGCATCTTGGCGTCTTCGCTACGCCCCTCGGTATACACCACCAGGCTGTCGGGCTTGACGAACGCCGCGGTCACCGCGACCGCGCCATTCAATAAGCCGCCCGGATCATTGCGCAGGTCCAGAATCAGACCCTTGAGCGGCGCCTTGTTGTCCTTGTAGAGATTGTTCAATGCCTCGGCCAGCAGTTCGCCAGTGTGTTCCTGAAACTGCGTTACGCGCACGTAACCATAGCCGGGGTCGACCAGCGTGGACTTGACGCTGCGAATCTTGATGACCGCACGGGTCAGGGTCACCACAATGGGCAGGGACACGCCCTTGCGCGCGATGGTGAGCTTGATGCTCGTCCCCGGCTTGCCGCGCATCCGCTTCACCGCATCGTTCAGCGTCATGCCTTTCACCGGCGTATCGTCGAGCTTGATGATCAGGTCACCGGGCTTGACCCCGGCCTTGAAGGCGGGCGTATCCTCGATCGGCGAGACGACCTTGACGAAGCCGTCTTCCATGCCGACTTCGATGCCGAGGCCGCCGAACTCGCCCTGGGTGCCGACCTGCAGATCCTTGAACCCCTCGGCATCCAGATACGCCGAGTGCGGATCGAGCCCGGTCAGCATGCCGGTGATCGCCTCGGTAATGAGTTTCTTGTCTTCGACCGGCTCGACGTAATCGTTCTTGATACGGGCAAACACATCGGTAAAGGCGCGCAGTTCCTCGACCGGCAGCGCGGTCGCCGCGTCCTTGTCAGCGATCGCCGACAGGTTGACCGTCAGTGCTGCGCCGGCCAGCAAGCCGGCCAGACCGACGAGTATGAATTTCGCCTTTTGTTTCATCTCACTTCACCCACAGGAGGGGATTAACAGGACGGCTTTGATGCCGCATTTCAAAATACAGGCCGGTGTCGGGCTGGCCGCCGCTGTTGCCGACCGTGGCAATGGGGTCGCCGGGCTGGACGCGTTCACCCACCTGCTTATACAGACTTTCATTATTGCTGTACAGGCTCATATACCCCTCGCCGTGGTCGACAATGATGAGGTTGCCAAAGCCGCGCAGCCACTCGGAAAACACCACCTGCCCGGCAGCGATCGCCTTCACCGCCGAGCCCTCAGCCGCACGAATGAACAGGCCTTTCCAACTCAAGCCGCCGCCTTCCCTCTGAGCGCCGAAGCGGTTCATCAGTTCCCCGGCGACCGGTAGCCGCAGCGAGCCTTTCAAACCTGAAAATGGCTTGTCGGAGCGAAACGCCACCGGTGTTTCGGTGTTGACGCCCCAGCCACGACGCGGCTGGCTGGCCGCGCCCTTCTCGGTTTTCTGGTTTTTTTGCGCCTGCTGTGCGGCACGTGCGCGCGCCGCTTCACGCGCCGCCTGCTGCGCCATCAGCCGATTCAGGCGCTGAACCAGTTGCGTCAGGCTGCGCTCGTCGCGCTTGAGGTTGGAAATTTCGCGCTGCTGCTTCCGGATTTGCACCGACAGTTTTTGCAGGACCTGTTCGCGTGCGCGCTTGTCGGCCAGCAGTTTCTTTTGCTCGGCTTCGCGATCCATCTGCAGCTGGGTCAATTCGGCCGTTTTTTGTTCGGTTTGCTGTTGCAGCGCGGCCAACTGCGCCAGATCGGCCCGCAGAACCTCGATCGCCTCATGCTGGGCACGCGACAGGTGCGTCAGATAACGCAGATCGCGCGCGGCCTGGTTGGGGTCGGCACCGTTGAGGATGAGTTTGAGCGCATCGCCCTGCCCACGCCGGTAGGCGGCCTTGAGCGCCTGGGCGAGGCGGGCCTGCTGCTGGCGGATGCGCGCCTCGGTCGCGTCAGCCTGTTGTCTCAGCGCCTGCAAATCAGTCTGGGCACGCTGGCGTTCGTCATCCAGTTGGCGCAACTGGCGCACCGCACCACTGATCGCACGCTCGGATTGGCGCAGTTCGTCGGCCGCTTCCCGACGGTTCGCCTGCGTGTTGCGAAACTCCTTTTGCAGGGTTTGCAGGCGCTGCTTGAGGGCGCCGAGTTCGGATTGCTTGCGATCGGCCTGGTTGGCGCTGACGCAGAGCGGCCAGATCAGTGCCAGCAGGACAAGAAATGATCTGAAGTTCACCCTGATGAGCTTACCCGAACTGCACCTTGTTTACTCAAACTGAACGAGGGCCTCACCGGTCATTTCGGGGGGAGCTGACAAGCCCATCATTTTCAGCAGGGTCGGGCTGATGTCTTCGAGCGCCCCGGTTTCCGCCAGGGTGGCCGGGCGCTGCCCCACGTAGATCAACGGCACCAGGTTCAGGGTGTGCGCGGTGTGCGCCTGACCGGTTTCGATATCGCGCATCAATTCGGCATTGCCGTGGTCGGCGGTCACCAGCACTTCACCGCCGCGCGCCAGTTGGGCTTCCACCACCCGGCCGAGGCAGGTGTCCACCGTTTCGATTGCCTTGATGGCCGCCTGCAGATCGCCAGTGTGCCCGACCATGTCCGGGTTGGCATAGTTGCAGACGATGACGTCATATTGCTTGCTCTCGATCGCGGCGACCAATTTTTCGGTCACCTCGAAGGCGCTCATTTCGGGCTTCAGGTCGTAGGTCGCGACGTCGGGCGACGGCACCAGCACCCGGTCTTCGCCAGGGAAAGAGACTTCCTCGCCGCCGTTGAAGAAAAAGGTGACGTGCGGATATTTCTCGGTCTCGGCGATGCGCAGCTGGCGCAAGCCGAGTTTGGCGATGTGTTCGCCCAGGCCGTTCTTGATGCGCTCGGGCGGAAATGCCACCGACACGGCAAAGTCGTCGCTGTAGCCGGTCAGCGTGCAGTAGGTGGCCAGGCGCGGCGTGACTTCACGTTCGAACTCGCTGAAATCACGCTCGATGAACGGCCGCGACAGCTGGCGCGCACGGTCGGAGCGGAAGTTGAGGAAGATCACCGAATCGCCGTCTTCCATTTTCACCGGCTTGCCGTCCGGCGGCAGGATCGCCGTGGCTTTGACGAATTCGTCGGTTTCGCCGCGCGCGTAGGCGGCCTCCAGCCCGGCCTGCGGATTGTCCGCAAGGAACTCGGCGCGCCCCTGGGTCAGCAGGTCATAGGCCGATTTGACCCTCTGCCAGCGGCGCTCGCGATCCATCGCGTAGTAGCGGCCGATCATCGATGCGATATGGCCGACGCCGGTCTGTTCGATCTTTTCGTTGAGGCGACGCAAATAGACCTCGGCACTTTTCGGCGGCGTGTCGCGGCCATCCAGGAAAACATGCAGGCACACCTTGTTCAGCCCTTCGCGCACCGCCAGATCGAGCAGCGCGTGGAAGTGCAGCTCATGGCTATGTACCCCGCCGTCCGACAGCAGGCCCAGCACGTGCAGGGTCTTGCCGTTGTCGCGCGCCAGATGCACGGCGTTCAGCAGGGCCGGATTGCTATAGAAGTAGCCGGATTCGATGGCGCGGTCGATGCGGGTGAACTCCTGGTACACCACCCGCCCCGCGCCGATGTTCAGGTGCCCCACCTCGGAGTTGCCCATTTGCCCCTTGGGCAGGCCCACTTCAGATTCCGACGCGTGGATGAGCGTGTGCGGATGGTGCTTCCACAGCCGATCCCAGTTAGGCTTGCTGGCTTGGGCGATTGCATTGTCGGCGCGTTCCGCACGGCAACCAAAACCGTCGAGAATGATGAGGAGAACCGGCAAGGTCTTCATGAAAAATATTTAAATAACCTGACTCGTTTTTGTGGGATCATTTTAATATATGCGTGATTTCTAATCTATACGCAACGTGCAATATTGCCCGAAAAATGCCGTGCGCGGCAGGTGTTTCCACCTGGAACCTGACCGCGTGAGGGTACTACACGAACAGGACCGAGGTTATGAATATGGCAGCTGATTGGGACGAAGTGGATCTCATGGACAAGGACGAGCACATCGAGCAGGCCTCGCGTGCAATGAAGGCCATGTCGCATCCGCT
>JAHJNP010000295.1 GCA_018820745.1 Gammaproteobacteria bacterium | reverse complement strand
CTGGACGAGAATGCCGGCACCGGCATCCAGCACCTGAGGGGCGCGGAAACCAACCGGGGCGACGCCACGCTCAACATCAACCGGCGCACCAAATTATTCCTGCGCGTGCCCAAAGCGCGAGTCGACGACATGCAGCAACTGGTCGGGCAGACGCTCGATCTGGCAGGCCATACCCTGCAGATCGGCCGCTTCAAAACCCGTGAATTCAGCCCGTTTGCCAATATTTACGCGCACTTCGTTGACACCGGCAGCGCCACTGAAGAACAATTCGTGCAGGATGTGATGCGCGAACTGGACGGCCACTTCCTGCTGCGTTGCGGGTTTATCTGCGGCAAGCCGCAAATCCTGCAAAGTGCATCTGGCCCGCTGCATGGCTTCAGTCTGATGCTGCACGACGTGCCGCCGCACAAGTCCCTGCAACTGCAGGACGAAGGCATGGGACGCAACCGTTTGTTAGGCTGCGGGATTTTCATCCCGCATAAATCCATCGCGCCGGTCGCACCGGCGAATCATTGAAACCAACCTGAAAGGAGAAAGCATGTCTTATGTTGTAAATGGTGAAGAACTCGAAACCGGTGAAGAGAACTTCCTGCTGGAAGCCAATTTCAGCGACGACGTCCCCCCGGTCATCGCCGAGGCTGAAAAAATCTCGCTGACCGACGAGCACTGGCAGGTCATCAACTACCTGCGTGAAAAATACAAGGAAGATGGCCAGACCCCCAACTTCCGCAACATGGTCGCTGAACTCGACGACATGCACGAAGGCGTGGACTGGAAGAAGAAGCTGTATGAGCTGTTCCCCAACATGCCTGCTCGCCAGGGCTGCCGCGTCGCCGGTCTGCCCAAGCCTTTCGGCAAGGGCGGCTACTGATTCAGGCAGGAATCAGCCGTTGAGCGGGCAGCGTGGCGTTCGCCACGCTGCCCGCTTCAACTTGCAGCTCACCGCTCACGGGGCCATTCATGTTTTCCAATACCCTCGTTACCACTGAAGACCTGGCTGCCCATCTGGACGATCCGAACTGGGTCATTCTGGACTGCCGCTTCACGCTCACCGACGCCGAGGCGGGTCGTCAGGCTTACGAGAAAGCACACATTCCGGGTGCGCGTTACGTGCATCTGGACGACGACCTTTCCGCGCCCGTCGGCGAAACCACGGGACGGCATCCCCTGCCCGATCCCCGCGAGTTGGCCGAGAAACTGTGCGGGTGGGGCGTCGGCGTCAACAAGCAGGTGGTGGTGTACGACGACAGCTATGGTGCAATGGCCGTCCGGCTGTGGTGGATGATGCGCTGGCTCGGCCACCCGGGCGTCGCCCTGCTGGATGGCGGCTACCCGAAATGGCTGCGCGAAAAGCGCCCGGTCAACGCCGACATCCCTGCGCCGCACAAGGCGGCCTGCGCCTGCCTGCCCGAGCCCAGCCAGATCGTGACAGCGGACGAAGTGCTGCACGCATCGCAGACCGGTGAACAACTCATTATCGATGCGCGTCCCGATCGCCGCTTCTCCGGCGACTTCGAGCCGCTCGATCCGGTGGCCGGGCACGTACCCGGCGCGATCAACTGGCCGTTCGACGAAAACCTCGATGTGGACGGCACCTTTTTGCCCCCCGAGGCGCTGCGCGAGAACTACCAGGCACTGCTGAAAGGCAAGCCGACCTGGCAGGCCATCCACATGTGCGGCTCCGGCGTCACCGCCTGCCACAACATTCTGGCGATGGAAATCGCCGGCCTCCCCGGTTCACGGCTTTACCCCGGCTCATGGAGCGAGTGGATTACCGATCCCGCCCGCCCTGTCGCCACTGGAGACGTCGCCTAGGCGACTCAAGGAGCACACTCATGGCCATGCCTATCCGCGTCAAAACCATCTGGTTCAAGAAGGACGGCGAGCGCACCGCCGAGGAAATCGCCGGTGCCGTCGCCACCACCGCCTGGCGCGTCGCCGATAAGGCGATCGACAATCTGGGGCGCGAGAACTACGACATCATCACCCCCGATCGCGGCTTCAAACTGATCGCCGAATTCCTCGCCTTTCTGGTGCATTACTGCGACCGCATGGCGTATGCGACCCTCCCGCCGGAACGCCGCGCCGCAGTGCTTCAGGCCGTCAGCAACCGCCTGGCCGAAGTAATGGAGCTGAACGTGCGCGAAGTCGTGGGCAAGGATGACCCACGCAACTACAAACAGGAATTCATCGATTTCCTCAACCGCCGTTTTGCCGATTACGCCGAATTCGAATTTCCAGACGACGACAAGGCCAGCTTCCCGGCATTGCGCTTCCTCGGCCTGCAGATCCGCGAAGAGATGGGCGACGACGACAAGACCTGGGTCATGGACCAGATCATGGACATCGAAATGCCCGAAATGATGGGCACGGTGCGGAAGAGCTTCAAGGGCCTCCTGTCCGACGCACCGGTCAAGCGCGGCTTCGGCTCACCCGACATGCTGCCGCCCGAGTAAGGCGCGGCATGGCGAATTCGCCTTTCGATCTGGCCAACGAAACCGGCTATCGCGCCTGGCGCGGCGCCAAGCTCGCCGCCTATCCGCGCAGCGTCGACGAGCTGATCGTGCCGCTGGCCGATCCGCGCCATCTCAAGGCAGACGAAATTTCCGCGCTCGAAGCGTGCAGCGCGCGCGCCAACATGGCGATCTACAGCGCGCCCCACCTGCCCGCTGCCGACAAGTCGATCCCCAAACAACTCGCACAGCAACTCGGCCTGGTGCACCTGGAAGGCAACTACCTCGCAGACGAGGACGGCCTGTCGAGCATCACCCCGGCGGGCGACGAGGGCAGCGTGAAGGGCGAATACATCCCCTACACCCACAAGCCGATCAACTGGCACACCGACGGCTATTACAACGCGCTCGACCGCCGCATTCTCGGCATGACGCTGCACTGCGCGCAGGACGCCGAAGCTGGCGGCGAGAACGCGCTGCTGGATCACGAAATCGCCTACATCCAGCTGCGTGACGTCAACCCCGATTCCGTCGCCGCGCTGATGCAGCCCGACGCAATGACCATCCCCGCGCGCATGGACGAGGACAACGTCGCCCGCCCCGAGCAGGGCGGGCCGGTGTTCGCGGTCGACACCGGGCAGGGCTTTCTTTACATGCGCTACACCGCACGCACCCGCTCGATCGTGTGGAAAGACGACACTGTCACGCAGGCCGCCGTCAAAACGCTGGCCGACATCCTGGCGAGCTCGGAATACATCCTCACCGCCCGCCTGCGCCCCGGCATGGGCCTTATTTGCAACAACGTGCTGCATACCCGCAACGCGTTTTCCGATTCGCCCGGCCACCGGCGCCTGCTTTATCGAGGACGCTATTACGACCGCCTGCGCTTTGATTTGAATACAGCCCCCGCACACGCCGCCTAGCGAGAGCGGGTAAAATAGCGGTCTACTTTTTCGGCAACCGCCGTCATGCAGCTTCTCACCCTCGGAGTCAATCACCACACTGCGCCCCTCGCGATCCGCGAACAGGTGGCGTTCGGCCCCGAAAAGCTGGTGCAGGCGCTGCATGAACTGACGCAGAGCCGGCGCGCGTCCGAAGTTGCCATCCTGTCGACCTGCAACCGCACCGAGCTGTACGTCAACACGCCCTCGCCCGACGACGTGGCGCAGTGGCTGGCCGATTTCCACCATATCGACCGCCGCGAACTCGCACCCTACCTGTATGCGCTGCCGCGCGAACAGGCAGCGCAGCATGCCTTCCGCGTCGCGGCCGGACTCGATTCCATGGTGCTCGGGGAAACCCAGATCCTCGGGCAGATGAAGCAGGCGGCGCAGACCGCCGAGGAAGCCGGCACCCTCGGCCTTTTGCTGCACAAGCTTTTCCAGCGCACCTTCTCGGTCGCCAAGGAAGTGCGCACCAGCACCGAAATCGGCGCCAACTCGGTGTCGATGGCCGCTGCTGCGGTGCGCCTGGCCGAACGCATTTTCCCCAGCGTCAAGGACCAGGCCTGCCTGTTCATCGGCGCCGGCGAGATGATCGAACTGTGCATCACCCACTTTGCCGCGCAGCACCCGCGCCGCATGACCGTGGCCAACCGCACCGCCGAACGCGCCCGCCCGCTGGCCGAGCGTTTCAATGCCAGCGTCATCCCGCTCACCGCGCTGCCCGACGAACTGCCCGCCTACGACATCATCATTACCTCCACCGCGAGCCCGCTGCCCATCCTCGTCAAGGGCATGCTGGAGCGCGCCATTAAACAACGGCGTCACCGCCCGATTTTCATCGTCGACCTCGCCGTGCCGCGCGACGTCGAAGCCGAAGTCGCCGACATGAACGACGTGTTTTTATACAGCGTGGACGACCTCGGCCAGGTGGTGCGCGAAGGCATGGACAACCGGGTGGCGCAGGTGGCGCAGGCCGAAGCCATCATCGAAACCAGTGTGGAAAGCTTCGTCCACTGGATGGAAGGCCGCGAGCTGGTGCCGGTGATCCGGAGCCTGCGCGACAGCGCCGAGCGCCACCGCCGCCACGAAATCGAAAAGGCCGAAAAGGCGCTGGCGCGCGGCGACGACCCACGTGCGGTGCTCGACGCGATGAGCCACGCATTGTCCAACAAACTGCTGCACGCGCCGACCCACGCGCTCAGCCATGCCACGCGCGACGAGCGCGAACAGATCGCCCGCCTGATCAGCCAGCTCTACGGGCTGCATCAAGAATGAAGCCCTCCCTGGCGGACAAGCTCGCTCGCGCCGACGAGCGGCTGGAGGAACTCGACGCCCTGCTGTCGCAGCCGGAAATCGCCGGCAACATGGACCGCTACCGCAAGCTCACGCGCGAGCATGCCGACCTCACCCCGGTGGTGGCGCTTTACCGCACCTACAAACAGGTTGAAGCGGACCAGAAATCCGCGCGCGGCATGCTCGAAGACCCGGACATGCGCGAACTCGCCGAAGCCGAACTGGCCGACTGCGAGACAAAAATCGAGCGGCTGGAAACCGAACTGCAAACCGCACTGTTACCGAAAGACCCCAACGACGAGCGCAACATCTTCCTCGAAATCCGCGCCGGCACCGGCGGCGACGAGTCCGCGCTTTTTGCCGGCAACCTCTTGCGCATGTACACGCGCTATGCCGAGCGCTGTGGCTGGAAGGTGGAAGTCGTGTCGGAAAATCCCGGCGAAGTCGGCGGCTACAAGGAAGTCATCATTCGCATCGTCGGCCACGGCGCCTATTCGCGGCTGAAATTCGAATCCGGCGGCCACCGCGTGCAGCGTGTACCGGAAACCGAATCGCAGGGCCGCATCCACACCTCGGCCTGCACCGTGGCGGTGATGCCCGAAGCCGACGAGGTCGGTGAAATCGACATCAACCCGGCCGACCTTCGCATCGACACCTACCGCGCGTCCGGCGCCGGCGGTCAGCACATCAACAAGACCGATTCAGCCGTGCGCATCACCCACCTGCCCACAGGACTCGTGGTCGAATGCCAGGATGATCGCTCCCAGCACAAGAACCGCGCGCAGGCGATGAGCGTGCTGGCGGCGCGCCTGAAGGATCGAGAAACCCAGGCACAGCATGCAGCCGAGGCGAGCACCCGCAAGAGCCTGATCGGCACGGGCGACCGCTCCGACCGCATCCGCACCTACAACTTTCCGCAGGGCCGCGTCACCGACCACCGCATCAACCTCACGCTCTACAAGATCGACGCGATGATGGACGGCGACCTCACCGAGCTACTCGACGCGCTGGCGGCCGAGCATCAGGCCGAACTGCTGGCGACGCTTTCGGGTGAATAAGCTGGACTCAGGGGTCAGAGGTCAGGGGTCAGGGGGGCTGCGAACGGTGGCCGACAGCCTGGTCGCCGCCAGCCGCCAACTCGCAGCCGCGCTCGGCCTGGAAAAACGGGAAGCGCGTCTGGAAGCCAGGATACTCGCCGCCCATGCCTGGCATGTCGATCACGCCTGGCTGATCGCGCATGACACCGACCTGCTGACGGACGCACTCGTCGCCGCGTTTGAATCCCTGTTGACGCAACGGCTGGCGGGCGTACCCATCGCTTACCTCACCGGCACACGCGAGTTTTATGGCCGCCCGTTCCTGGTCTCGCCCGACGTCCTGATTCCGCGCCCCGATACCGAACTGCTGGTCGAACGGGCGCTGGCGCACATCCCGCCCGCGCAGGCCATGGACGTGCTCGACCTGGGCACCGGCAGCGGCTGCATCGCCATCACCCTGGCGCTGGAGCGCCCGCTTGCGCGCGTCACCGCGGTGGATCGCTCGACTGCGGCACTGACCATCGCGCAGCGCAATGCCGAGATTCACCACGCCCGCGTCGAGTTTCTGACCAGCGACTGGTTCGCCGCGTTTATGCCCCCCAGGGTGCTCGCCG
>JAHJNP010000294.1 GCA_018820745.1 Gammaproteobacteria bacterium | reverse complement strand
GATCGAATCGATCTGGCATTCGTCGTTGGCAGACGAGCCGAGCGGGGTGCCATCGTCGAACCAGGCGCGCCGATACCAGGCACCGTCCCAGGCCTGGGCCTCGATGTTGCTGCGCAGCTGGGCGGCCTGAGCGCTGCACACGCCGGCAAAGTCCGCGTCGTCGCGGCTGCGCGCGAGGCCGGCAAACGACTCAAGGTTCTCGACCAGGAACCACGCCAGCCACACGCTTTCGCCACGGCCCTCCTTGCCGACCAGATTCATGCCGTCATTCCAGTCGCCGCAGCCCATCAGCGGCAAATGGTGGGCACCGAAGCGCAGGCCGTGCTTGATGGCACGCACGCAGTGCTCGTACAGGCTGGCTGCTTCGGGCGAGCGTTGCGGCTGGTCGTAGTAGGCCTCTTCTTCCGCATACAGCTCGCGGCCCTCCAGAAAATGGATGGACTCGTCGAGCACGCCGGTGTCGCCGGTCGCGAGCACATAACGACAGATGGCATACGGCAGCCACAGATAGTCGTCGGAGAAATGGGTGCGCACGCCCTGGCCGTGGGGCGGGTGCCACCAGTGCTGCACGTCGCCCTTGATGAACTGGCGCCCGGCGCAGCGGATCAGCTGCTCGCGGGCGAGCCACGGCGTCGCATGGACCAGCGCCATGGTGTCCTGCAATTGGTCGCGGAAGCCGTAGGCGCCGCCGGACTGGTAATAGCCGCTGCGCCCCCACAGCCTGCACGATATCGTTTGATAAACCAGCCAGCCGTTGGCCAGCACGTTGAGCGCAGGGTCGGGCGTGTCCACGTTGACCGCGCCCAGGGTGCGGTTCCAGTGTTCCCACACCGCTTCCAGCGCCTGCCGCGCGCCTGCGCGCCCGCCGAAGCGCTGGATGAAATGCCGCGCCTCGCCGGCGTCACGGGCCGCGCCGAACACGAACACGATCTCGCGTTCCTGCCCTGCGGCCAGTTCGATCCGGGCCTGGATCGCGGCGCACGGGTCGAGGCCGGCACCGGTTCGGCCCGATAGGCGCTTGCGGCGCATCGCCGCCGGACGCGCCAGCGAACCGTTGCGGCCGATGAACTCGGTGCGGTTTCCGCTCACCGACCGCTCGCGCTCGCTGACCTGCGCAAACACCACCCGGTTGGCGCATTCGCGGCCGTAGGCATTGCGGGCGAACAGCGCGCCGGTGTGCGGATCGGTTTCGGTGACGATGTGCATCAGGTTGGCGTGCCGCCACTCGCCGAGCACCAGTTCCCAGTACCCGGTGAGCGACAGGCTGCGCGCACGTTGCGACTGGTTGCGCAGCTTCATCACCACGAACTTGACCGGCGCATCCATGGCGACGTAGGTGAACAGTTCCGAGGCGATGCCGGCCTCAAAGTGCTCGAACACGCTGTAGCCGAAGCCGTGCCGGCACACGTAGCCCGACTTGCCACGGGCAGGCAGCGGCGTCGGCGACCAGAACGCGCCAGTTTCCTCGTCGCGGAGGTAGAGCGCCTCCCCGCTGCTGTCGGAGAGCGGGTCGTTGTGCCAGGGGGTGAGACGGAATTCGTGCGCGTTTTCCACCCAGGTATAGGCGCTGCCGCTCTCGCTGACGACGGTGCCGATGTGCGGGCTGGCGATCACGTTGGCCCACGGCGCCGGCGTGGTCTGACCGGGTTCGAGGGTGACGACGTATTCGTGGCCGTCGGGCGTGAAGCCGCCCAGGCCATTGCTGAAAATGCGCTCGCGCGGCGCCAGCGGATACACCGGTTCGGCGCCCGCCTGCTGCGAGGGCTCCAGCAGGTCCGACGCCCGTTCTGGCGACACGCGGCGATCCACCTGCTCGATCAGGGTCTCGGCGGTGTCGCTGAAGACGATGCGGGCGACCGTCTGCAGCAGCACCCGTTCGTCTTCGGTCAGTTCCTCGGCGCGGCGCACGAAGACGCCGCCCGGCTTGTCGATCATCTGCGCTTCGGGACCTGAGTTGATCAGGCCCATGATCAGGTCCTGCAGCACTGCCCGGTAGCCCGAGAAATCCTCGTTGACGATCACCAGGTCGGCGGCCAGGCCTTTCATGCGCCAATAGGCATGCGCCTGCAGCACCTGCTTGACCAGGTCGATGCGGTTGAGGTCGCCGATGTGCAGCAGGACGATCGGCAGATCGCCCGAGATGCCGAAGCGCCACAGCCCGGACTGTCCCAGCTGGTTGCGCGCAATGACGCCGGGTGCGGCGCGGCGCAGGGCATTGCCGTAAATGACCGAACTGGCCAGGCGGCCAAAGACCTGGGCATCGGCTTCGGTTGCGTTGAGGTGGCGCAGCACCTCCTGGCTCTGGAACCAGGCCATCTCGAACGCGCGCTCGACGAAGTGGCGGTCGCAGTATTTCTCCAGCAGGGCCAGTGCGGCCTCGCGCGTGTCCGCGACCCCGGAGATGATCTGCACGCTCGCCGATTCGTCGGGCGACAGGGTCAGGGTGCGGCGGATCGCCACGATGGGATCGAGCACCGGCCCCGCAGTGTTTGATAAATCATGGCTCGACAGGGCAGACGGACTGCCGCTGCTGTCCAGCACCAGCGGGTTGGCCGCGGTGCGGCCGCGCCCGATGAAGCGGGCGCGGTCGGTCTCGTAGGACGGTTCGTCGGCCAACACGCCCGGCGCGGCCAGCAGGTGAAACATCCAGGGCACCTGCTCGCCCGGCGTGCGGGGACGCCGCGTACACAGGATCGCCTGCCGCTCGGGCAGGATTTCGGTCTGCACGAACAGATTGCTGAACGAGCGATGCGCAAGGTCGGCATTCAACGGCGCCAGCACCACTTCCGCGTAGCTCGTCACCTCGATGTGGCGTAGCTGGGACGACTGGTTGGTGAGCGTGACCCGACGGATCTCGACGTCGTCCTCGGGGGATACGCTGATCTCGGTGTGCGCCTCGATCGCCTGGTCGCGCCGCCGGTATTCGGCGCGCGCCTGCACGAAGATCGCCTCGTAGTGGTCGGCGCGGCGCAGGGTCGGCTGGTGCGCGGTCGACCAATACTTCCCGTTGTCGCGGTCGCGCAGGTAGATGAAGGTGCCCCAGCCATCGGCGGTGGCATCCTCGCGCCAGCGGGTGACGGCGAGGTCGCGCCAGCGGCTGTAACCGCCGCCGGCATGGGTCGCCATGACGTGGTAGCGGCCGTTCGACAACAGGTGGACTTCGGGGGCCGGCGTGTTCGGGTTGGTAAACACGCGCATGATCGAGCCGACGTCCGCACTGGGGGGGCGGGCGGCGGCGCTCACTTCGGCCGCGTGCGGATGCAGGGTGGCGCCCTTCTTCGGCACCCGTTCCTGCAGCAGCAGTTCGGTCGCCCGTGCGAGCGGGTCGGACATGAAGCGGCGCTGCATCGGCTGGTCGAGCAGGACATGCGCATACGCCAGCAGGCTCATGCCCTGGTGATGCGCCATGAATGCCCGCACGATGGCGTGCGGCTTGCCGCGCGGCACCCGCGTGGGTGTGTAATCGATGGCTTCGTAGAAGCCGTAGTCGCCCATAAAGCCACGATCGGCCAGCGTCTGCAGGTTGCGGCACGCTTCCCGCGGCATCACCGTCAGCGCCAGTGCGCTGGCGTAGGGCGCGATCACCAGGTCGTCGCCCAGCCCGCGCTTGAAGCCGAGGCCGGGCACGCCGAATGCCCGGTACTGGTAGACCTGGTGCATGTCGGTGGCGTTGTAGCAGGACTCGGAAATCCCCCACGGCACCTCGCGTTGCCGGCCGTATTCGATCTGGCGCGACACCGCGGCCTTGCAGGTCTGCTCCAGCAGGGTGTTGGGGTAGCTTGGCATGATCAGCTG
>JAHJNP010000293.1 GCA_018820745.1 Gammaproteobacteria bacterium | reverse complement strand
GCACCCGGCGCGACGTGTTCAATTGCGACACGCGCATCGACGCCACCCAGATCGTGCCTGCGTCCAAGCTCGTCTCCACCATCACCGGCTACCCGGTGCAGCCGAACAAGGCCATCGTCGGCGCCAACGCCTTTGCGCACGAATCGGGCATTCACCAGGACGGCGTGCTGAAGCACCGCGAGACCTACGAAATCATGCGCGCCGAAGACGTCGGCTGGCACGCCAACCGTTTGAGCCTCGGCAAGCTGTCCGGGCGCAACGCGTTCAAGACCAAACTGGCCGAACTCGGCATCGTGCTCGACAGCGAGGAAGCGCTCAACACCGCGTTTGCCCGCTTCAAGGACCTGGCCGACAAGAAGCGCGAGATTTTCGACGAGGACCTGCAGGCGCTGGTCTCCGACGAAGGCTATGCGGGCGGGCACGAGCGCTACAAGCTGCGCTCGCTGAAAGTGTGCTCGGAGACCGGCGAAGTCCCGCACGCGCAACTGGTGTTCACCGATGAAGGCGTCGAAAAAAAGGCCTGCGGCACCGGCTCGGGCCCGGTCGACGCGACCTTCAAGGCGCTCGAATCGGTGGTCAACAGCGGCGCCGACCTGCTGCTGTATTCGGTCAACAACATCACCAGCGGCACCGACGCGCAGGGCGAAGTCACCGTGCGGCTGGCGCAGGATGGACGCGTGGTCAACGGGCAGGGCGCCGATACCGACATCGTGATCGCTTCGGCCAAGGCCTACCTGCATGCGCTGAACAAGCTGCACAGCCGGCGCGAGCGCGCCCACCCGCAGGTGTGAAACAGGTGTGAAAACAGCGCACCCGAAAAAACGCCCTCCGGGGCGTTTTTTTATGGGCGCGGGATGAAAGCCGGCAAGCGGGCGGGGCGCTTGGTTTTGGCCGCATCCGTACTATAAATCCAGCAAATTCACCGTTCACGCGTCGCACGGGTTGACGCGCCAGACCATGAAATCCGCCGCCCCCTTTCTTGTGTGCCTCGGGCTTGCCGGCGTCGGGCCATGCCTTGCCGACGCCGCGCCCGGCGAGACGGCTTATCGGGCGAGCCGCGCGGCAGACGGGGTGCAGCACGCCAGGATCGAGGGCGGCGCCTATTTCTTCAAGCCCAACCGGGTGATCGTGAAGTTGAATGTGCCGGTCGAACTGACGGTCAGCGTGGGCAGGAGCGTGATCCCTCACACCTTGGTCATCCAGGCGCCCGAGGCGGGCATCGTGGTCGATGAGGACCTGTCGAGCGAGCCCAAAAAAATCCGCTTCACGCCCACCGCCGCCGGCAGCTATCCGTTTTACTGCCGGAACCGGCTGCTGTTCTTTGAAAGCCACCGCGAGAAGGGCATGGAGGGCGTGCTCGACGTGGTGGAATAGCGATGCTCTCCGCCCTCATGCTGGCCGCGGCACTCTCCGGAACACGCCTGTCTCCGCTGGATGACGCCATCGAGCATTTCCGCAGCGTCGAGACCTACCAGGTCACCCTGCATTCCTCGCGCGCCGGTGGCGAGGACCGTATCCGCTACGCGTACAGGAAGCCCGGGTTCGTGCGCATGGATTTCATCCGCCCGCATGCGGGTGCGGTGCTGGTCTACAGTCCGCTCACCCAGCGCGTGCGGCTGTGGCCGCGGGGTGCCGGGCGCTTTCCCGAACTCAGCCTGAGCCCGAACAACCCGCTCATCCGCAGCCCGGGCGGGCAAACCGTGGACAAGTCGGATGTCGGGGCGCTGTTCGACAATGTCCGCACCCTGCTCGCGCAGGGCGAGGCGGAGGTGCGGGGCGAAGCGGATCTGGCAGGCCGCAGCGCCCTGCATCTGGTGGTGAGCGGCGCAGCGGGCGCGGCGGTTGACGGGGTGCATCGCTACGAGCTGTGGCTGGACACGTCGAGCCGGTTTCCGCTCAAGGTGATCAGCCGCGACCGGCAGGACGCCATCATCGAAACCGTCACCATGGAGGCGCTGCAAATCAACCCGCCGCTGGCGCAAACCCTGTTCGATCCCGAGGCGGAATGACATGGAGTACCGCTTTGTTACCGTCTGGCGTATCGAGGCGCCGATCGAGGCGGTATGCGAGGCAATCTCCCTTTCCCTGCACTGGCCGCAGTGGTGGCGCAATGTGGAAAGCGTCGAGGAGCTCGTGCCCGGCGATGCCCGCGGCATTGGCAGCGTGCGCCGCTACACGTGGCGGGGCCGCCTGCCTTACCGGCTGACGTTCGATATTTGCGTGGTCCATGCCATTCCGCTGACCCGTGTCGAAGGCATCGCGAGCGGCGATGTCGAAGGCCAGGGCCGCTGGTCCTTCGCCACCGACGGCAGGGTGACGAGCGCGCGCTTCGAGTGGCAGATCCGCACCACCACCGGGTGGATGAACCTGCTGGCGCTGTTTGCGCGTCCCCTCATCAAGTGGAACCACGACGGCGTCATGCAGCGCGGCGGCGAAGCCCTGGCGCGCCTGCTCGATGCCCGCCTGGTCGGCATCGTCCACGACTGATGCCGCGGTCGCGGCGACGCTTGGTTACCGAAGCTGCCGCGACGGCGCGCTCAGCTTGGCGTAATAGATCGCGGCGAAGAAGAACACCATCGACAGCACGCCGTGCCGGGAACGGCCGCACGGACCCGATCAGGGTCGTCCTCTAATTGCTTTTGACGATACAGTTTCTGCCGTTCTGCTTCGCCTGATACAGCCGCCTGTCCACCCCTTCAATAAACGTGAGCGGTTCATCCTGATGGGATGGAACAATGGTGCCCACCCCGAGGCTGATGGTCAGCACCCGGCTGACCTCGGATTTCTCGTGCGGTATTTGTTCCTTGAAAATCAGGCTGCGGCATCGCTCGGCTATCTTGGCGGCCGATTTTTCATCCGTTTCGGGCAGAACCAGCACGAACTCTTCCCCTCCGAAGCGGGCGAAAAAATCCCGTGACCGGGTCGCAGCCGAACCCAGGGCCTGTCCCACGCGCTTTAAGCAGTCATCGCCCTGAATATGCCCGTAGCGGTCGTTGTATTGCTTGAAATAATCGATATCCAGCATGATCAGGGAAAGCGGCTGATTATTGCGTCGCGCATTGGTCCATTCCACGTCCATGATGGAATCGAACATGCGTCGGTTGGCGACGCCGGTCAAACCGTCCTTGAAAGAGAGTTCTTCCAGCTCTTTCTGGAGGATCATCAGCTTCTCTTCGGTTTTTTTCCGCTCGCTGATGTCAAACATGAACCCGACCAGCGAATCGACTTCCCCGTCCTCGTTGCGGACCACATGCACCACATCGCGAATCCACACATAGCCCCCGTCCCGGGTCAGTGCGCGATAGTCTGCCTCATGGTCGGTCCCGGCCTGGGATTGGGCGACGCAAAAATCAATGACCCACGCGCTGTCTTCAGGATGCATCCTGGCTGCCCAGTCTTCAACGCCTGCCCAGCTTGCGGGCGACCAGCCGAGCAGGGCTTCTATCTGCGGTCCGATATAGGCGAATTTCATGGAACGCCAGTCCAGTTTCCATGGAATGGCTTTCGTGGACTCAAGCAGGGTCTTGTAGACCGCGCTGTCCATTTCGCATGCAGTGTCGGTCATCGTTTTATCGCAATCTGTTGTCGGGCACAGGACAGGAATGTCTGGGTCCTGTTTATTCATCGGTATCTGGTGCTGACTTGTTGCGAGGGCGGCATGGTCAGGCCTGCCGCGACGGCGCGCTGAACTTGGCATAGTAGATCGCGGCGAAGAAGAACACCACCGACAGCACCACTTCGCCGCCGGCCAGCCAGGCCGACAGGCCGGTGTCCGACCACGCGCGCACCACGCCTTCGGTGAAGTAGGCCAGCACCAGCATCGGCGCCCACTGGTAGGTG
>JAHJNP010000292.1 GCA_018820745.1 Gammaproteobacteria bacterium | reverse complement strand
GGAAATCGGCTTCGGCATGGGCGAAGGCTTGGCCGAGATTGCCGCCGCCCATCCGGAAAACGACTACCTCGGCGTCGAGGTTCACACGCCCGGCGTCGGCGCGCTGCTGAAGCAGCTCGGCGAGCGCGGCCTCACCAATGTGCGGGTCGTCCAGCACGATGCGGTCGAGGTGCTCACCCACATGCTGGCGCCGGCCAGTCTCGCCGGCATCCACATCTTCTTCCCCGATCCCTGGCACAAGAAGCGCCACCACAAGCGGCGCCTGATCCAGCCGCCGCTGGTGAGCCTGCTGGCCAGCCGCCTGGCGCCTGGCGGCTATATTCATCTCGCCACCGACTGGCAGGACTATGCCGAGCAGATGCTGGCGGTGCTCTCCGCCGAGCCGCAGTTGAAAAACACCGTGGCGGATTACGCGCCGCGCCCCGACACCCGTCCACTCACCAAGTTCGAGCAGCGCGGCATCCGTCTGGGCCATGGGGTGTGGGACCTGGTGTTCCGCCGGGCCTGACTCTCCGCGTCATGCGGCTATGATGCAGGGATGGACATCCTCGCCCTCGTCAAATCCGCATTCGCGCTGTTTGCCATCGTCGACCCGGTCGGCGTCATCCCGATTTTCCTCCTCGCCACCCAGGGCTACACGCTGGCGCAAAGTCATGCAGCAGCGCGTATCGCAGCACTGACGGTGCTGGGTGTGCTGACGCTGTTTACCTTCGCCGGCGAGCCCTTGCTGATGTTCTTCGGCATCCGTCTTGCGGCCTTCTCGGTGGCGGGTGGCTTGCTGCTGCTGCTGCTGGCGCTGTCGATGGTGGGGGCGCAAATCAGCCCGCAGCGGCAGACCGAGGACGAGGCGCAGGAGGCCGAAGAGAAGGACTCGGTCGGCGTGGTGCCGCTGGGGGTGCCGCTTCTGGCCGGGCCGGGTGCAATCACCCATGTGATCGTGGCGTCGGGCGCGGCGCAGGGCGATGCGCTGCATCAAGGCCTGCTGCTGATCCCGGTGGTGCTGGTGGCCCTGTCGGTGTGGCTGGCGTTTCGAGCCGCGCCGATGATTGCGCGGCGCCTTGGAAAAACCGGGATTCATGTCGTCACACGCCTGATGGGGCTGATCATCGCGGCGATTTCGGTTGAGATGATCGCGAGCGGCCTGGGCAAGCTGTTCCCGGGTTTGCTGGCCTGATCAGGTGCGTCGTGCACCGCCCGGGAACATGCCTTGCGCAATGCACCCTTCATCCTCGCGTTCTATGATGTGTTCACAGCTGGCACGACTGCTGCGCCATGCAAATATTCATCCCAAAGGAGTCAAGTATGGAATTCGGTATCGTCGGACTGGGTCGCATGGGCGGCAATATGGCACGGCGACTGGCGCGCGAGGGCGCACAGATTGCGCTGTTCAACCGCAGCTTTGACGTGACGCAAAGCCTGGCTGAAGAAACGGGCCATCTCGCCTGTGACAGCTTGCAGGCCCTGGTCGATGCACTCGCCACGCCACGCATTGTGTGGTTGATGTTGCCTGCCGGTGACGCGACGGAGACCATGCTGCAAGCCTTGCGGCCGATGCTGGCGCCGGGCGATCTGGTCGTGGATGGGGGCAACTCCTTCTACAAGGATGTGCAGCGCCGCACTGCCTGGCTGGCCGAGCGCCAGATCGAGTTTTCCGACGTCGGGGTATCTGGCGGCGTATGGGGGCTGGAGAACGGCTATTGCCTGATGTTCGGTGCGAGCGAAGCGGCAGCGACACGGCTCAAGCCCTATATGGAAAAGCTCGCGCCCGCCGCGGACCGCGGCTGGCTGCATTGCGGCTCGGTCGGTTCCGGGCATTTCGTCAAAATGGTTCATAACGGCATCGAGTACGGCATGATGCAGGCACTGGCCGAAGGTTTCGCGCTGATGAAAAACAAGCCGGGGTTTGAACTGAATCTCGGCGAAATTGCCGAGCTGTGGCGCCACGGCAGCGTGGTGCAATCGTGGCTGCTTGATTTGTCGGCGGATTTTCTGGCACAGGATCAGACGCTTGAGAACATTCAGCCTTATGTCGGCGACTCCGGCGAAGGCCGCTGGACCGCGCTTGAAGCGATCGAACTGGGCGTTCCCGCGCCAGTGATGACGCTGTCCCTGATGATGCGTTTTGCCAGCCAGGGCAAGGGCGATTACGCCAGCAAGATGCTGGCAAAAATGCGCCAGGGCTTCGGCGGCCACGCCGTGAAGGAGGGCTGAGATGAACCTGGCCCAAGATCCTGCAGCCGATAATCTGCCGTGTACGTTTGTGATTTTCGGTGCGACCGGCAACCTTGCGTCCAACAAGCTTCTGCCGGCGCTATACCACCTGGAGGCTGCCGGGCGGCTGGCGGAGTCGCTCTCGATCATCGCGTTTTCGCGGCGTGACTGGACGACGGAAAACTGGCGCGAGCATATGCGCAAGATCCTCGATGGCAAGATCAAGGGCTCGCTCGATACGCCGGTGTTTAAACGCTTCATTACGCGCTTCAGCTATTTCAAGGGCGACCTCAACGACGCGGCCTCCTACCGCGCGCTGGCCGAGCGGCTGCCGCCCGAATCGGCGTGTTCGAGCGCGGTCTACTATCTCGCGATCAAGCCGGCAGAATTCGGCGCGGTGATCCAGAACCTCGAGGCTGCGGGACTCAACAAGCCGCGCGGCCTGAACCGGGTGGTGATTGAAAAGCCTTTTGGCGAAGACCTCGAGTCGGCGCAGGTACTCAATCGCCTGCTGCACCAGCATTTCGACGAGGAGCAGGTGTACCGCATCGATCACTTTCTCGGCAAGGAGACCGTGCAGAACCTGCTCGTCTTCCGCTTTGCCAACACGCTGATCGAGCCCCTGTGGAACCGCAACTTCATCGACCATGTGCAGATCACCGTGGCCGAGTCGATCGGCATCGAGGATCGTGCCGACTACTACGATCGCGCCGGCGCGCTGCGCGACATGCTGCAAAACCATTTGATGCAGTTGCTGACCGTGGTCGCGATGGAGCCCCCCGCTGCGCTCGAACCCGATGCGCTGCAGGACGAGAAGGTGAAGGTGCTGCGCTCGATCCGCCCGATCGCCAAGCGTGCGGTGCACGCGCATGCGCTGCGGGCGCAATACACCCGCGGCACGATCGACGGCAAGCCCGTAGTGGGCTACCAGCAGGAAGAAAACGTCGAGTCGAATTCCATCACCGAAACCTTCGTCGCCGCCAAGTTCTATATCGATAACTGGCGCTGGCGCGGGGTGCCGTTTTACTTGCGTACCGGCAAGCGCATGCCGCACCAGACCTCGATGATCGCGATCCGCTTCCGCCATCCGCCACAGCAGCTGTTCCGCGAAACCCCGCTCGAGTCGGTCGATCCCAACTGGATCCTGCTGTCGATTCAGCCCGACGAATCGATGCGCATGGAAATCCACGTCAAGCAGCCCGGGCTCGACATGGACACCCGGCTGATGCAAATGAACGCGAGTTTCCTCAAGACCGACGAGCAGACGCTCGACGCTTACGAAACCCTGCTGCTCGACGTCATCGAGGGTGATCGCTCGCTGTTCCTGCGCTTCGACGAAATCGAGTGGGCGTGGCGGGTGGTCGATCCCATCCTCAATCACTGGGCGATCGAGCGCGAATACATCCCGACCTATCCCGCCGGCAGTTGGGGGCCGGCCGATGCCAACCGCCTGTTCGACAGCGACGACCAGATCTGGCGCAACGAATTGTGATGCAGCCCGAATGGCGGGTGTTTGCCGATACCGACACGCTCGTGGCGGCGCTGGCCGATGCGCTGTGCGCCGAGGCTGAAACCGCTATCGCCGCGCGCGGCGTGTTTTATCTGGTGCTGGCGGGTGGCACTACCCCGCGGGCCCTCTATCGTGCGCTGGCTGACCGGCGCGCGGGCGATGCGCACTGGCAGGTCTGGTACGGTGACGAGCGCTGTCTGCAGGTGGGCCATCCCGAGCGCAACAGCGTCATGGCCGAAGCCGCCTGGCTTGCCGCGTCAAACATTCCGCCGGAAAGCCGTCGCCCGATTCCGGCCGAGCTTGGCGCGGCCGAGGCCGCCACGCGCTATGCCGGCTGGCTGAAAGGCGTGGCGGATTTCGATGTCGTGCTGCTCGGCATGGGCGAGGATGGCCACACCGCGAGTCTGTTTCCCGATCACGACTGGGGCGCCGCGCCGGGCAGTCCGGATGTGCAGGCGGTTTATGCTGCGCCGAAGCCGCCGCCCGAGCGGGTGAGCCTGTCGGCGGCGCGGCTGAATCGCAGTCAGCGTGTGTGGTTTGTGATCGCAGGTTCAGGCAAACGCGACGCATTGCGGCGCTGGAAAAACGGCGAGACGCTGCCGGTATCTGCAGTGCGGGGCAAGCTGGAAACCGTGGCCTGGCTGGACGCAGCAGCCTGGCCGGCAGAGGAATAATCAGTCAGCGGCGTCGGGTTTCGGGGCGGCCGTTTTTTTGGGCTTGCTCGCCGCTGCCGCCAGCATCGCCTGGCGCGACGCCGGGGTTTCCAGGCTGATGCGGCCGAGGGTGCCGCTGCGGTAATCGGTGAGCAGGATCATCGCCGCCTTTTCCAGATCGAGCTCGGCGCCGCGCCCCTTCTTCAGGCAGCCGCGTTTTCTCGCCACCGCCTCCAGCACCCCGGGCGCATCCAGTCCCTCCAGCGAAAAGCCGTAACGCGTCTTCAGCAAGGCCGGATAGCGTTCGAGCAGAATGCCCGCGAGGAAAATCGCCACCTCTTCGTCGATCACCGCGTTGCGGCCGATCGCGTGGCTGGCCGCCAGCATGAAGCCGTCGGCATCGTGCTCGATCTTCGGCCAGGTCATCCCCGGCGTGTCGACCAGGATCAGCCGCGGCGACAGATTGATGCGCTGCTGCGACTTGGTCACTGCCGGCTCGTCGCCGACTGCCGCCACACGGCGCTTGACCCAGGTGTTTATCAGCGTGGATTTGCCGACGTTGGGGATGCCCATGATCATCAGCCGCAACGGCTTGAAGGTGTCGTCGCGGTGCGGCGCCAACTTCTGCGCCAGCGCGGGCAGCTTGGCGACGTCGGATGCTTTCTTGGCGGAAATCGCCACCGCCAGCACGCCGGGCTGCTTGTTGAAATAGTCCAGCCAGGCGCGGGTGGCGACCGGGTCGGCCAGGTCGGCCTTGTTCAGCAGCTTGAGACACGAGCGCTGGCGATGCAGGCGCAGT